>JBBWZO010000076.1:0-6237 GCA_039649125.1 Massilia sp.
TCAAGCCCGAGGTACTCGGCATCACGCCCGACAAGATGGCCCTCACGCTGGTCGGCAGTTGCGTGCTGACGTTCATGCAGGGACCGTTCAGTGGCACCCTGGGGCTGGTGCAATCGCTCACCGGCACATCGAGCTTCCGCCTGGCTCTTTGGACCGCTCCGTATGCGCTTGTTTATTTCGTGTTGTTGGTCATTGGAATCAGGCTGATGTAGGGTCTCGGAGCGCGCTTGCCGCCAGCCTCGCAGCGGCGCGCCTTCCGCTCGACCCGGCAGGCATAAAAAAGGGCGACTGTGGTCGCCCTCTTCCTGAAACGCTGCCGTCAGAACTGTTCCCAGGCGTCGCTGCCGGCGGTGTGCGCTGTGGCTTTCCGCGTCCCGCCTTTGGCGGCAGGCGCCGGGCGCGCGGCAGGCGCCGCCTGCACCATGCTGCCCGCGATGCGGAAGGCGCCTACCGTGCGCGCCAGCGTCGCCGCCTCGTTCTGCAGCGACTGCGCCGCCGCCGAGGCCTGTTCGACCAGCGCGGCGTTCTGCTGCGTGGTCTGGTCCATCTGTACGACCGCCTCGTTCACCTGTTCGATGCCGGCGCTCTGTTCCTGGCTGGCGGCGCTGATCTCGGCCATGATGCCTGTTACACGGCTGATGCTCTCGACGATCTCGTTCATCGTCGCGCCGGCCTGGTCGACCAGGGCCGAGCCCTGGTGCACCTTGTTCACCGAATCGTCGATCAGAAGCTTGATTTCCTTCGCCGCCGCTGCGCTGCGCTGGGCCAGGTTGCGCACTTCGCCGGCGACGACTGCGAAGCCGCGCCCCTGTTCGCCGGCACGCGCCGCTTCGACCGCCGCGTTCAGGGCCAGGATGTTGGTCTGGAAGGCGATGCCGTCGATCACCGAAATGATCTCGACGATCTTGTTGGCCGAGGTGTTGATCGCGCCCATGGTCTCGACCACCTGGGCCACCACCGCGCCGCCCTTGCCGGCGATGTGCGAAGCCGAACCGGCCAGCGCATTGGCCTGGCGTGCGTTGTCGGCATTCCGCTTGACGGTCGAGGTCAGTTCTTCCATCGAGGAAGCGGTTTCTTCCAGCGCGCCGGCCTG
Organism: Massilia sp.; assembly: GCA_039649125.1. GTDB lineage: Bacteria > Pseudomonadota > Gammaproteobacteria > Burkholderiales > Burkholderiaceae_D > Telluria. Next base: position 1,094 of record JBBWZO010000076.1, read on the forward strand.
CTGCTCGGTGCGCGAGGACAGGTCGAGGTTGCCGTCGGCGATCTCGCCCGATGCCGTGGCGATGGTATCGGTACCGGTGCGCACGCGGGTGACGATCTCGACGAGCGAATCGTTCATGTCGCGCAAGGCCGCCATCAGGCGCCCGGTTTCGTCGTTCGAGCGCACCTCGATTTTCCGGGTCAGGTCACCCTGGGCCACGGCGCCGGCGATCTGCACCGCTTCTTCCAGCGGCCGCACGATGGCGCGTACCGTCCGCCAGCCCAGCAGCGCGGCCAGCGCCAGGCCGACTACCAGGCCGCCGAAGCAGACGATGCGCACGATTTCCACGATGCCCTGCGAACGGCCGTAATCCTCGCTCGCGACATCGAGCTGGAGTTTCACCAGCGCGCTGATTTCCTTGCCCAGCGGGCCAGCCAGCCTGTGCATAGGGCCATGCAACACCTCGCTCGCACCGGCGAGGTCACCGGCCCGCAGGGCGGACAGGACCGGCTTCATCGCCTCGTTCAGGAAGGTCGCGCGCGTGGCGGCGAACGCCTCGCTCATGCGCTTTTCGTCCTCGGTCATACTGGTGACGCCATACGCCTCCCAGGACTTGTTGGCCAGTGCCAGGTTCGCCTCGATCTGCTCGACGATCGGCCCCACGGCCGCGCCCGGCTGGGCCGCCCTGGCGACCAGGATCTGGTTCGACAGCACGGCGCGCTCGATGTCGGACAATTGCGACAGCGCCACCAGGCGGTCGTCGTACATGCCCTTCAGGGCGTCGTTCGCCTTTTCCAGGTTGAGGATACCGACCGCAAAGCCGGCGACGAGTTCGATGGCGAGAAAGCCGATGACGAAGATCAGGCGCGTCCTGATGCCGAGGTTCTTGAACATGATTGTCCTGGGGAGGTTGCGTGGATGGGAGCGCCGCTGGGCCATGCTGGCGACGCGATGGCGGGGCCGTGACAGCGCGCCCCTCAATCTTGAATTATAGAAATTAAAGAATCCGCCAGGAAAAATCTATCTAAAACCCACACAACTTTCAGGGCATCAGTTACCGTTCAGCAACAGTTCAATAACTTCGCGCCAAGGCTTCGGGCCGGACCGCCAGGCTTGCCTGCCTGCGGCGCCATCGGTTTGCCTATAAAATGCTGTGATTTAATTTAAGCAATACCTTTGTTCCATAAGAAGGTGTCATGCCCCTCCCCCTGCTCCTGAACCTGGCCGTCGCGCTGCTCGCCTGCTTCCTTCTCTACCGGATGCAGGCGGCGCACGCGTCGTTCACGAAACGGGTGTTCAGCGGGCTGGGACTGGGCGTGCTGCTGGGCGCGGCGTTGCAGGCCATCTATGGCGCCGGCTCGGCGGAAATTGCCGGCACCAACGCCTGGCTCGACCTGCTGGGCAGCGGCTACGTCAAGCTGCTGCAGATGATCGTCATTCCCCTGATCATGGTGTCGATCGTCGGCGCCATCCTGAAACTGCGCGACGCCGCTTCGCTGGGCAAGATCAGCGCACTGACCATCGGCATCCTGATCGCGACCACGGCCGTGGCGGCGGCGATCGGGATCCTGATGGCCAAGCTGTTCGGCCTGTCGGCGGTCGGTCTCACCGCATCCGCGGCCGAGGTGGCGCGCGGCGAATACCTGCTGGGCTCGGTGGGGACGGCAAAGGAGATCTCGCTGCCCTCGATGCTGCTCTCCTTTATTCCGGCCAACCCCTTCCTCGACATGACCGGCGCGCGCAAGACCTCGACCATCGCGGTGGTGTTCTTCTCTGTCTTTGTCGGCATCGCCGCAACCGGCATCGCAGCGAAAAAGCCGAACGAATTCGCTTCCTTCAGTCATTTCGTGCACGTCGCCCACACGATCGTGATGCGCATGGTGACCCTGGTGCTGCGCCTGACCCCCTATGGCGTATTCGCGCTGATGGCGAAAGTCGTGGCCGGGTCCAGCCTGCAGGACATCCTGAATCTGGCCAGCTTCGTGCTCGCTTCCTACAGCGCCCTGATCCTGATGTTCGGCGTGCACCTGGTACTGGTGATGCTGGTCGGCCTGAACCCGGTGCGCTACCTGAAAAAAATCTTCCCGGTGCTGGCCTTCGCCTTCACCTCGCGCACCAGCGCCGGGGCGATTCCGATGAGCGTGGCGACCCAGACCACGCGCCTGGGTACGCCCGAAGGCATCGCCAATTTCGCCGCCTCCTTCGGCGCCACGATCGGCCAGAACGGCTGCGCCGGCATCTATCCGGCCATGCTGGCGGTGATGATCGCGCCGACCGTCGGCATCGATCCGTGGAACGCGGCCTTCCTGCTGCCGCTGCTGGCCATCGTCGTGTTCGGCTCGATCGGCGTGGCCGGCGTCGGCGGCGGTGCCACCTTCGCCGCCCTGATCGTGCTCTCCGCGCTCGACCTGCCGGTGGCGCTGGCCGGCCTGCTGATCTCGATCGAGCCCCTGATCGACATGGGCCGCACGGCGCTCAACGTCAGCGGTTCGATCACCGCCGGCACCCTCACGTCGCGCATCCTGGGCGGCACCGATATGCGGGTTTTCAATAGCGATGTGGAAACCAGTCTGGACGCCGAGGAACAAGCCGTCTGAATCGCGCCGTCACAGATTGTTTGCGCGCGGAATCGTGCGCGGACACTCTGTCGAATCCGTCTATGATGATGTCATGTCAACATCAACGACGGGCGGGTAATGGAACAGAAGTGGCCACAGGAACTCTGGCTGGTCAGGCACGGGCAAAGCGCAGGCAACGTCGCGCGTGACGCGGCCGAGGCTGCCGCCGGGCACGAAATCGACATCGCCGAGCGCGACGTCGACGTGCCCCTGTCCGAGCTCGGCATCCGCCAGTCCGAAGCCCTCGCTTCCTGGTTCGCCGCCCTGCCCCAGGCCGAGCGGCCGAACGTGGTTCTGCATTCGCCCTACGTCCGCGCGGCCGAGACCGCCAAAATCCTGATGCGCCGCCTCGAGCGCGAGGAGCTGCTCGCGGTTAACGCCGACGAGCGCCTGCGCGAAAAGGAATTCGGCATCCTCGACCGCCTCACCACGCACGGCATCGCCCACAAGTATCCCGACCTGTACGCCCAGCGCCAGCACGTCGGCAAGTTCTATTTCCGTCCGCCTGGCGGCGAAAGCTGGTGCGACGTCATCCTGCGCCTGCGCAGCGTGCTCGACACCCTCTCGCGCGACTACTGCCACGAGCGTGTCCTGATCGTCGCCCACCAGGTGATCGTCAACTGCTTCCGCTACCTCATCGAGCGCCTCGACGAAGCCAGCATCCTGGCCTACGACCGCGCCGGCGACGTGCCGAACTGCTCGGTCACCTCCTACCGTTTCGACCCGGAACAGGGCAAGCGCGGCGCCCTCGTGGTACGCCTGGTCAATTTCGTCGCCCCGCTGGAAGCCAGCGGCACACCGGTCACGGTCGGCAAGGACGTGCCGACCGCACCGAAGGCGTGAGGCAGGCCACATGAACGCCATCCACACCCCGCGCGCGATGATAGCCGTCACCACCGAATTGCTGCTCGACTGGCCCCTGCCGATGCCTGGCGCCGAAGGCGACAAGGAAGAACGCGGCCACGTGCTGGTGCTCGGCGGCTCGCGCGAAATGCCGGGCGCCGTCATCCTCGCCGCCACCGCCGCGCTGCGCGCCGGGGCCGGCAAGCTGACCGTCGCCACCGGCGCCAGCGTCGCCCAACTGGTGGCGATGGCCATGCCCGAGGCGCGCGTCATCGGCCTGGCCGAAACCGAGGCCGGCGGCTTCCTGCCGGAAGCGATCGCCCGGCTCGACCCGCTTGCCGACCGCGTCAATGCCATCCTGATCGGACCCGGCATGCAGGACGAAGCGGCCGCTGCCGAACTGGTGCATGGCCTGCTCGGCCGCATGCAGGGCAGCGACACCGCCGTCGTGCTCGACGCCTGCGCGATGGGCACCCTGCTGCACGCGCCGGCCGGTGCGGCGCCGGGCGCAGCCTTCCGCTTCCAGCAGCCCGTCATCATCACGCCGCATTGCGGCGAAATGGCGCACCTGACCGGTATCGCAAAGTCCGACATCGTGTCCGGCCCGGATGCCAGGGCGCTGGCCGCGGCCGCAGAATGGAATGCCGTCGTCGCGCTCAAGGGGGCGCGCACCGTGATCGCTTCGCCGAATGGCGAATCGTGGCAGCACGAAGGCGGCAATGTTGGCCTGGCCATCTCCGGCTCGGGCGACACACTGGCCGGCATCATCGCGGGCCTCGCGGCACGCGGCGCGTCGCTCGAACAGGCTGCCTGCTGGGGTGTCGCGCTGCACGCGCGCGCCGGCGAGCGCCTGGCCAGGCGCATGGGCGTGCTGGGCTACCTGGCGCGCGAGATCCCCGACGAGATCCCAGCGCTACTCGAATCTGTCGCCGGCCGCGGGGCTGGCGACGCAATGACCACCCGGGCAACACCGGGGGGCCGGGAAGAACGGGAACCCGTTTGACCGGTATCAAAATCCGCAAGCTGCACCGCGGAATAAAGCAAGAAGAACACAATTCGACGAACTGGCGGTAGTTACGGCAGTCTAATTTTTACAGTCGAATTCGTGCACAGACGGGGCCGCGTGTTGCGTCGGTTCCCTGAGGGTTTCACCAATGGCCACAACGATGGGCATGGTGAAGCTGAACTGGCGCCGTAACCCCTCCAGCAGCCTCACCTGGAGACTACGGCACAAGATAGACGTGAACGAGGAGTTAAACAATGAACGCAATGACCAAAGCACCAAAAATCCTGCTGACCGCTGCCCTGCTCGCTACCATGCTGGGCGCATGCAAGAAGAACGACACCGCCGGCACCGGCGGCGCCGGCGACACCTCGGCAACCTCGCCGAGCTCGACGTCGGGCACGAGCGGCACCACCGGCACCACGGGTGATACCGGCACCGGCGCAACCGGTACCGGCGCCACCGGCACCGGCGCAACGGGCACCACCGGCGACACCACCGGCACCGGCGCAAGCGGCACCACCGGCACGGGCGCTACCGGCACCAGCGGCACCAGCGGCACGTCGGGCACCACCGGCACCACCGGCACTGGCGGCACCACCGGCAGCACCGATTCGTCGGGTACCGGCACTGGCACCACGGGTACTGGCCGCTAATCGGCCCTTGTCTGCCCACAAACCGGAGCCCCACAACGCGGGCTC
>JBBWZO010000077.1:0-9717 GCA_039649125.1 Massilia sp.
CCGGTGTGGTCGAGCAGCTGGCCGAGTTCCTCGACCGCGTTGCAGACGTCGGCGCGCAGCATGTTCTCGCCGAAGAACTGGTGGAACATCTGGCCGATCGGCGACTTCAGGAAGGCCACGCCGCCCGAGTGGCCCGGGCAGTGCCAGGAGTAGGAGCCGTCGTAGGCGTAGTTCACCAACGCGCGGAAGAAGGGCGGCGCCAGGCTGTCGAGATAGGCTTTCGCTTCGCGGATGATGTGGCGCGCGACGAATTCCGGCGTGTCCTCGAACATGTGGATGAAGCCGTGCAGCTCCTTCAGGATGTCGTTCGGGATGTGGCGCGAGGTGCGCGTTTCGCCGTAAATATAAATCGGGATGTTCGAGTTCTTGTGGCGAATCTCCTTCACGAAGGCGCGCAGGCCGCCCAGGGCCTGGTCGGTTTCCTCGAGCGAGCCGCCGCCGAATTCCTCATCGTCGATCGACAGCACGAAGGCCGAGGCGCGCGACTGCTGCTGCGCGAACTGCGACAGGTCGCCGTAGCTGGTCAGGCCCAGCACCTCCATGCCTTCCTTTTCCATCGCGGCGGCCAGGGCGCGGATGCCGAGGCCCGAGGTGTTCTCGGAACGGAAGTCCTCGTCAATAATGATGATGGGGAAACGAAATTTCATTGACAGCTCCAATGCGAAGCGCCGTGAAGCAAGTCCTGCTTGCTTCAAGCTGGACCTACTCTCACGGCACCGAAAAATAAGAAGCGGATTTTCGCAGAAATTCCGCTGTCCGGTGAACATTTTTTTATAGGGTAACGGGATGCGGACGGGGGTGGCGCACTCTAGCGGCTGAGGCGGGGCACACCGATACCGACGAGCAGGCCCGTAGGGTGGTGCGGCTCCACCCGGGCAGGTGATCAGCCACGTGCCTGGATGCCGCCCACCCTACGGGTCTGCTCAGCCTTTGCGCACGTAGGTCACGTACGCATAATCGAATCCGTTGCTGTCCGAATGATGCCTCTCGCGCGCCGTCTCGACCCACACCGCCGGGTCGATCGGCGGAAAGAAGGTATCGCACGCAAACACGTGATCGATCTCGGTCACGATCATCCGGTCCGCCAGGCTGAGCGCGCTTTCGAAAATCTGGGCGCCGCCGATGATGCTGGCGTCCTCGCGGCCGACCAGCGTCATCGCCGCCTCCAGCGAAGTCACCGTCTCGACGCCCTCGTGGCGCCAGTCGGCATTGCGGGTCACGACGACATTGCGCCGTCCCGGCAGAGGACGCCCGATCGAGTCGAAGGTCTTGCGGCCCATGATCATCGGGCGGCCCAGCGTGACGCGCTTGAAGTGGGCGAGGTCCTCGGGCAGGTGCCAGGGCAGCTTGTTGTCCACGCCGATGCCGCGTCGGGCGTCGATGGCGACGACGATGGTCAGGCTCATCGGGTGCCTCCGGATTGAGGGATGAAAATCGAAACGGTCGCGCGCATGCGGGTGTCCTCCTGCTGAAAAGTGGGCAGATGGTGTCGCCCCTGGGCTTCCCTGTCAAGTTCCGGCTGTCGCGCGGCCGGGTGTGCGTCCGCTCGTGGCGGAATGGGTGTCCTGAATCCGTGAACGAAGTTGCGGTGGTGCAACCTCGACATCGGCGAGATCCGCATGCCCGAGTCCACTGCCGCGGTCCGCTGCCGTCGTCCCGGGAAATCCCAGCGAAAGCCGGCCCGGCCAGGGCCGCCAGGAAGCGTGTTCGCACCCGGACCGGCACCGGCGCCGGCAAGATGTAGAGTGCGCGCCTAGGCGCGGTCGAACAGGCCGAGGCCATCCCACCGTTCAAGCGTATCGCTTGACTGCGCCGGCACCGCCTTCCCGGCGTAGTGTGGCCCGAACCCCGCAATCACGCGCGGAAACGCGCGGCAGTAGCTCGACTGGACGCCGGCCAGGCGTGCGAGCTGGCGGTATTCGAGCGCCCTCCCTTCGGGCACCGCATCGAGCACGCGCCGGACCCGTTCGCGCCAGTCGTCGGACCATGCCGGTTCGAGCACGCCCAGGTCGCGCACCGTGTCGCCATCGCGGATGGCGCCACCGGACAGGACGCGCGCCAGCATGCCGCGCCGTGGTCCGATCCGGCGGGCCAGGCCCCGCTGCACGGCGTCGAGCTGGCCGCAGGCTTCGCACTGGAACATCATCCGGAGCCGCACCCCGTCGCCGACCTGCAGCACGGAGCCGGACCTGAGGGACGCGGTGTCGACATCGACCAGCAGGTTCTCGCCCAGGACATGGGGCGGCAGCGAAAAGGCGTCGTACACCGCCGCGTCGATGAGCAGCAGCTGGCGTGGTGACAGTGCTCCGGCATGGATGTCGCCGTCGAAGCCGTGACCGTCGACGGCGTGGGCACTCTCGACACGGTCGGGACGGCGGGCGCCGGGTGGCCGCACCGCCACGCCTTTGACGGTGCCGGTCATGGGTGGGGGCGTGCCTACACCGCCACCGGCGCCTTGATTCCTGGGTGCGACTGGTAATCGACGACCTCGAAATCCTCGAAGCGATAGTCGAACAGCGACTCCGGCTTGCGCTTGATGACGAGCTTCGGCAGCGGCAGCGGCTCGCGCGCGAGCTGCAGGTCGGCCTGCTCGAGGTGGTTCGAGTACAGGTGGCAGTCGCCGCCGGTCCAGACGAAGTCGCCGACTTCCAGGCCGGCCTGCTGCGCCATCATGTGGGTCAGCAGCGCGTAGGAGGCGATGTTGAAGGGTACGCCGAGGAAGATGTCGGCGCTGCGCTGGTAGAGCTGGCAGGACAGCTTGCCGTCGGCGACGTAGAACTGGAAGAAGGCGTGGCAGGGCGGCAGTTTCATTTGCGGGATATCGGCCACGTTCCAGGCGGATACGATCATGCGCCGCGAGTCGGGCGTGTTCCTGATCTGCTCGAGGACCTGCGCGATCTGGTCGATGTGCTCGCCGGACGGCGTCGGCCAGTTGCGCCACTGGTAGCCGTAGATGGGACCGAGGTCGCCGTTGGCGTCGGCCCATTCGTCCCAGATCGAGACGCCGTTCTCCTTCAAATAGGCGATGTTGGTCGAGCCCTGGAGGAACCAGATCAGTTCATGGATGATCGACTTCAGGTGCACCTTCTTGGTGGTCACCAGCGGAAAGCCTTCCGCCAGGTTGAAACGCATCTGGTGGCCGAAGACGGAAAGGGTACCGGTACCGGTGCGGTCGGTCTTGAGGGCGCCATGCTCTTTCACATGGCGCATGAAGTCGAGGTATTGGCGCATTGCTAGCCTTCAGAAGAAACGCGCCATTGTATCTTATGTCGCTTGCAAGTATGTGGGCTGCAAGGCGTGGGCGAAGATGGTCAGCGCCTCGCGCAGCCGTTCGTCCGGCATGTCCAGCAGGTTGTCGCCCACATAGAGTTCGAAATAGCTGGTCTCTGGCAGCACCCCGTGCGAAATGCGGTTGAACATCCAGATCCCGTGCCGCTGCGCCAGTTCGGCGCGGATCGCCAGGGCGCGCTCGCGGCTCACCGGCAGGTGCAGGTGGAGCATGTTGGCGGCGGGGCTGGTCGGGTTGACGCGGATGACGGGGTGGGCACGCAAGGCATCATAGAGGAACCCGGTGCGCCGGAAGTAGTCGGGCATGGCGGCCAGGCGCTGGTCGAACTGCATCGCCGCCGCGACTACATACGGCGAGCGGTGGATGACGTTGCCGCCCTGGCGCCGGAACCATTCGGCGGCGCGGTCCACAAAGGCGCGGCTGCCCGCCAGCATGGCGCCGCCGAGGCCGCCGATGCCCTTGTAGAGCGACACGTACACCGAGTCGAAGCCGGCGGCGATTTCCGCCACGCTGCGTCCATAGCCGGCGGCCGCTTCCCACAGGCGGGCGCCGTCCATGTGCAGGTGGGCGCCGCGCGCCTTCGCATGGCGCTTGATCGCTTCCAGTTCTTCCCAGGGCGACACCTGGCCGCCGATCTCGCGCATCGGGATCTCGAGGCCGATCGCCCCCAGCCGGTCGGGCACGGCCTCCAGGTCGGCCACGGTCCAGGGCCGGTTGCGGTCGCCCACCTGCAGCGCGTCGAAGTGGCCGAGCAGCTGGTAGTTCGAGCGCTCGTGCACGAAGATGTGGGAGGTCGGGTGCAGGGCCGCCGGCGCCTTGCCGCGCTCGGCGCAGCCCAGGCGCAGGGCGGTCACCTGGGCCATCGTGCCGCTGATGCAGAACACGGCGGCCTCGAAGCCGAGCAGGGCGGCGATCTTGTTCTCGAACGCTTCGACCAGCTCGCCCGCGCCGTAGACGTCGTGCTCGACGCCGCTGCGTTCACACCAGGCGGCCATGGCCGCGTACATCGCGGCAGGGGTGCGGGCGCGGTGGCCGGGGAAGATGGTGTCGCAGCGGCGGATCAGTTCGGCGTCGGTCACGGTTGGCTCCTGGGTGGGCTGTTACTCTACACCGAAGCGAAGCCGAGTGAAAGGAGGGGCGTTGGGCCATCGGCTCGATTCGACACCGGGTTCGTTGCGCAGACTCGTAGGGTGGGCGGCTCCACCCGTCAGTGCGCGTTCATGCGGCGCCATCGCCGTCCACGCGTTCAACGGGCCGTCGAGATGCCGGGGCAGGTCACGGAGTGAACGGGATGTCCGGCGACCTGTGCGGCCGATCATGTGCCGGTTGAACGCGTGGACGGCATAGCGGCCGCGTATGTGCCCGCCTCACGGGTGCAGCCGTCCACCCTACCTTTCTGCAGCGGGAGGCGCGGCTGTTCAGCCCTGGGCCAGTGCCCGATGGCGGTCAGGCGCGGCCAGCGCCGGTTCGCGCTCCGCCTCGTCGAGCCGGAACAGCCGCACCGCGCGCGCCAGTTCAGCGGCCTGGTCCCGCAGCGCCTGAGCGGCGGCGCTGGCCTGTTCGACCAGGGCCGCGTTCTGCCGCGTGCCCTCGTCCATCTCGCCGATCGCGCGGTTGACCTGCTCGATGCCGCTGCTTTGCTCGGCGCTGGCGGCGCTGATGTCGGCCATGATGTTCGTCACGCGGCCGACGCTGGCCAGCACCTCGTTCATCGTCTGGCCGGCCTGCGACACCAGCTCGCTGCCGGCGTCGACTTCCAGGCTGGAGGCCGCGATCAGGTCCTTGATTTCTTTCGCCGCGGCGGCGCTGCGCTGGGCCAGGTTGCGCACCTCGGTGGCGACCACGGCGAAGCCGCGTCCCTGTTCGCCGGCGCGCGCCGCTTCCACGGCCGCGTTCAGCGCGAGGATGTTGGTCTGGAAGGCGATGCCGTCGATGACGCCGGTGATGTCCGAGATCTTGCGCGAGGACTGTTGGATCGATTCCATGGTGTCGACCACCTTCGCCACCATGCTGCCGCCTTGTTCCGCGATCGTCGAGGCGTTGACGGCCAGGGTATTGGCCTGGCGCGCGTGGTCGGCATTCTGGCGCACCGTTTCGGTCAGCTCGCCCATCGAGGCGGCGGTGCCGGCCAGGCTGTCCGCCTGCCGCTCGGTGCGTACGCACAGGTCGAGGTTGCCGGACGAGATCTGCCCCGAGGCGCTGGCGATGTGTTCGGCGCCGCTGCGCACCTTGCCCACGACCTGCGACAGGTTGCGGCCGATCCCGTTCATGGCGTCGGCCAGGCGGCCGATCTCGTCGCGCCCGAGGCTGGCGATCTGCACGGTCAGGTCGCCGTCGGCCATGCGCACGGCGGCATCGCGTGCGGCGGCCAGCGGACGGGTGACGCGGGCGCGCACGAAGGCGTACAGGGCCGCGGCAAAGACGGCCAGCGCGACCAGGCCGAACAGGAAGTAGCGGTTGCGCAGTTCGGTCGCGTGGGCCGTGATTTCGTCGCGGTAGGTGCCGCCGGCCACCACCCAGTTCCATTCCTTGAACGGGGCAAAGACCACGAGCTTTTCGCGGGCCGACGTCTCGCCCGGGTTCTGCCAGGCGTAGGCGATGGTGCCGGCCTGCTGCTCCAGCATCTCCTTCACGAAGGCCCGGCCGTCGGCGGCGCGGCTGTCGAGGATGTTCTCGCCTTCGCGCGCCGGGTGCACCAGCAACTCGCCGTAGCCCTTGCCCGGCGCCGAATTGAGGACGTAGAAGTAGCCGGTCTCGCCGACCTTGATGGTGCGGATGCGCTCCTTGAGCATGGCCAGGTCGGCGCTGATGTCGACCCCGACGTAGAGGGCGCCGACGACGCGGCCGCCGGCGTCGCGCACCGGTTCGTACTGGGTGATGAAGTGCTTGCCGAACAGCTTGGCCAAACCGACGTAGACCTTCCCGTCCTTCAGCGCGGCATAGGCCGGGCTGGCGCGGTCGAGCGGGGTGCCGACGGCGCGCTCGCCGGTTTCCTTTTTCACCGAGGTGCTGACGCGCACGAAATCGGCGCCATCGGCGGCGAAGATGGTCGCATTGCCGCCGGTTTCCTGGCTGAAGCGGTCGGGCGCGCTGAAGTCGAGGTTGAGCGGCTGGCCGGCGTGCTTCAGGGCAGGCACCGGTTTGCCGCCGATGTCGACCGGCGTGGCCTTGTCGAGCTCGAAGGCGCCGTCGAAACCGGCCCGAAAGATGCGGCCGAAGCTGACCGCCTCGCTCGAGACGGTCTTGTGGAACAGCGCGACGGTGTCGATCACGCCATGGAGTTCGTTCTGCATGCTGCGCTCGGCGCGCTCTTCCAGCAGCGAGGCGGTGGTCAGGCTGATCGCCAGGACCAGGGCGCCGATGATGGCGCCGACCAGGGCGAAGCTGAAGGCACTGATCTTGGTGCCGACGCTCCAGTTGGCAGGGTGGTATTTGTTATTTGACATGGCAGGCGAAAATGTGTCGATGCGCCATCATAAACGCGTATTGCCGTATATCAATCAAAAAATGCCGGAATGATCAGTGTTCAGCTGTCATCCCACAACACCTGTTGCCTGATGTTCAACATGAACGTTATGGAACTGCAAAGCCGCCAGGTTGGCATACATGCCGCCCAGCGCCACCAGCGACGCGTGGGTGCCGGTCTCCACCACGCGGCCGTCCTCCATCACCACGATGCGGTCGGCACGCTGCACGGTTGCCAGCCGGTGGGCGATGATGACGGTGGTACGGCCGACCATGGCCGCCTCCAGCGCGCCCTGCACCAGGCGTTCGGATTCGGCGTCGAGCGCGCTGGTCGCTTCGTCGAGCAGCAGCAGCGGCGGATTCTTCAGCAGGGCACGCGCGATGGCGATGCGCTGGCGCTGGCCGCCCGACAGGCGCACGCCGCGCTCGCCCAGGAAGGAACGGTAGCCCTCGGGCAGGCGCTCGATGAATTCGTGGGCGGCCGCCATCTTCGCGGCGGCGATCACCTCCTCGTCGCTCGCCTCGGGGCGGCCATAGCGGATGTTTTCCATCGCGTCGGCGGAGAAGATGACGGTGTCCTGCGGAACGATGCCGATCGCGCCGCGCAGGGTGTGCAGGTCGAGGTCGCGGATGTCGACGCCGTCGAGCAGGATGGAACCGGCCTGCGGATCGTAGTAGCGCAGCAGCAGCTGGAACAGCGTGGTCTTGCCGGCGCCGGACGGGCCCACCACGGCCACCGTCTCGCCGGCGCGGATCGACAGCGACACGTGCGACAAGGCGGCCGTCTCCTGGCGCGACGGGTAGGCGAAGGTCACGTCCTGCAGGGCGAGGGCGGCACCGCCGCTTGTGCCACCTTGCGAGCGGGGCGGCAGCGGCCGGGGGTGCGCCGGGTTGCGGATGTCCGAGCGGGTTGCGAGCAGTTCGAGCAGGCGCTCGGTGGCGCCGGCCGCGCGCTGGGCCTCGCCCATCACCTCGGACAGCGCGCCGATGGAACCGGCGACGATCGAGGCGTACAGGATGAACTGGCCCAGGTCGCCGGTGGTCATGCTGCCCTCCAGCACGGCGTGCGCGCCCAGCCAGAGCACGAAGACGATGGTGCCGAACACCAGCACGATGGCCAGCATGGTCAGGAAGGCGCGGGCGCGGATGCGCTGCATGGCCGCGCCAAACGCGCTTTCGACGGTGCCGCCGAAACGCTCGGCCTCGATGGTCTCGTGGGTATAGGCCTGCACGGTCGGCATGGCGTTCAGGATCTCGCCGGCCAGGGCCGAGGCATCGGCGATGCGGTCCTGCGAATCGCGCGAGAGCTTGCGTACCCGCCGCCCGAACAGCACGATCGGGACGATCACGGCCACCAGCAGGCCGAGGATGATGGCGGTCAGCTTGGCGCTGGTGACGAACAGCATCGCCAGGCCGCCCACGAACAGCAGGGTATTGCGCAGCGCGAGCGAGATGCTGGTGCCGACCACGGCCTGGATCAGCGTGGTGTCGGTGGTCAGGCGCGAGAGTACTTCGCCGGTTTGCGTGGTCTCGAAAAATTCCGGGCTCTGGTGCACGACGTGGCGGTAGACGGCGCTGCGGATGTCGGCCGTGACGCGCTCGCCCAGCCAGGACACCATGTAGAAACGCGCGGCCGTGGCCACGCCCAGCACGGCGGCGACGCCGAACAGGGCCAGGAAGGTGGCGTCGACGTGGCGGATGCTGTGCGCGCCGGCCGAGGCGCCGAAGCCGAGGTCGATCATCTGCTTGAAGGCGGCGGGAATGGCCAGCGTGGCGCCGGCCGCGAACAGCAGGGCGATGCCGGCCAGGATGAACTGGCGCCGATAGGGGAGCAGGAAAGGCATCAGGCCCTTGAGTGCGGCGAGGCTGCCTTTGCGCGGCGTGGCGGCGGAGTCGAGGCGATTGCTGTTGCTGTTGCTGGTGCTAGGTGAGCGCTGGGTCATCGTGTCGCTTGTTGTTGTTCTGTCTCGTGGTTCAAAGTTTCATCGGCCGCACATAGCCCGTCATCTCGAGGTAGCCGCGTCCCGCCGGCACGCCGTCGCGCTCCAGCGTGACCGCACCTTCCCAGTAGACGGCGCCGGTCGAGCGGCGCGAATCGAGTTCCTGGTCCTGCTGCAGCGGCGCGATCCGCCAGCGCGTGGCGCCGGTCGTGATCGTGGTCGCAACCGGATACTCGGCATTCGTGCGCGGCGAGCGCCAGCGTGCCTGCGGCGCAAACGCCACCTGGTCCGGCGCGTAGCGGACGACCTTGCCGTCGGGACCGCGTACGGCGGCGTGCGCCCATAGTTTACCACCGTCCTTGGCGCGGATCTGGAAAGCCATCAGCGCCGAGCCGTCGTCGAGATTCGCGCCGACCCAGTCCCAGCCGCTCGCCTCCGGCTGTAGCGCTTCGCTCGACCATTCGTGGTCGAACCAGGCGCTGCCCGTCACCGGCCCGGCGGCGCCCGCGCGGCCGGCAATCCCGGTCACCTTCAGCTGCGGCAGGCTGTAGTAGTAACTCGCATGCCTGGCCGCCGGTCCCTTGCGCGAATAGCCGGCGTCGCCCTGCAGCAGCGGCGGCTGGGTTGGCGCGAGCGTCAGTTCGAGCGCCAGTTCCGACGATTTCACGGTGACGCGGTAGTGGCCGTCAGCGCCGCGCACCATGCGCCAGTCGTCGAGCTTGACATCGAGGTCGCCCGGTCTGGCCCAGACCAGGCCGAAACCTTCGCGCGCGCTGCGCTGGTCGTGCACGAGATGGCCGAGCGCCGGGTCGGACAGCGCCGCGTGGCCGATCACCAGCTGGTGCGGCGCGAAGGCGCTCGGGTTGGCCGGGTCGTGTTCGGTGCGGCTGCGGAAGAAGGTGACCTGGAAGCCCAGCGGCTTGCCGGCGGCCGTGGTCAGCCAGCCCGTCACGTACCACCACTCGGTGCGGAAATCCGGATGGGCGCCGAAGTCGCGCGGAAAGGCGAGCGCCTGGCCGGGCA
>JBBWZO010000087.1:0-8292 GCA_039649125.1 Massilia sp.
CGTGTGGTTTTCCCAGGCTTCGGGAATCATCATCATCATCGCCTGGGCGACCGGGTAGCCAGCCATCACCAGCAGTTCGAGGGCATTGTCGAAGCAGGCGGTATCGGACTGGCCTTCATAGATCAGCGGGAACAGTTTATTCAGGTCCTCGCCCAGCACGGCCGACTTCATCATGCCTTCGCGGGCACGGGTCCAGTTGAAATTGCCCTTGACGGTGTTGATCTCGCCGTTGTGGGCGATCAGGCGGTACGGGTGGGCCAGCGGCCACTCCGGGAAGGTGTTCGTCGAGAAGCGCTGGTGCACCAGGGCCAGGGCCGACACGCAGCGCGGATCCTGCAGGTCCTTGTAATAGACGCCGACCTGGTCGGCCAGCAGCAGGCCTTTATAGACGATGGTGCGCGCCGACATCGACGGCACGAAGAATTCCTTGCCGTGCAGGAGCTTCAAAGCCTGGATCGCGTGGCCCGAGGATTTGCGGATCACGTAGAGTTTGCGCTCGAGCGCGTCGGTGACCATGATGTCCGGGCCGCGGCCAATAAAGATCTGGCGGATCACCGGTTCTTTCTCGCGCACCCGCGGCGACATCGGCATCGCCTCGTCGACCGGCACATTGCGCCAGCCCAGCACGACCTGTCCTTCGATGCGCACGGCGCGCTCGATTTCCTGTTCGCAGGCGATGCGCGAGGCGTGCTCCTTCGGCAGGAATACCATGCCGACGCCATATTCTCCGGGTGGCGGCAGTTCGACGCCCTGCTTGGCCATCTCGTCGCGGAAATACTGGTCGGGAATCTGGATCAGGATGCCGGCCCCGTCGCCCATCAGCGGGTCGGCGCCGACGGCGCCCCGGTGGTCCAGGTTCTTCAGGATCAGCAGCCCCTGATCAATGATCGAATGGCTTTTATTGCCCTTGATATGGGCGATAAATCCGACACCACAGGCATCGTGTTCGTTGGCGGGGTCGTATAAACCTTGGGCAATCATGAGGGCTCTCCACAGCATGTTCAGGGGATGAACGCCGAGAATAGTGCAATGCAGCAGAGGCGGCAAGAAGAAAAATTAGGGTCGGAGTCGAATTAATTGAAGAGAAATCGAACGATTACTTAAATGGGGACATAGCGAACCGGGTGCAAATATGGCTGTCGGGTTCGTTGCGAATTCAATGGGAGGAGTGTTCTGCGGCAGAAAATTGCAGAGGGATGCAACGCTGCGGGAGCGCCGCCGCCATCGGGAACGGGAGAACGCGCGGCATTGCGCCGCGCCCCACCTCAGATTTTCTCGACCGGCACTGTCTTGAAAGGCCGGCCGCGCTTGGCCGGCAGGATGCGGCGCTGCGTCCTGCGCTCGAGTTCCAGTTTAAAGGCGTGCGAGCCGAGCGGCTGACCGGTACGCACCGCCGCACCGATCTGCTCCAACTCTTCGGGAGCGATGCCCTGCTGCACCAGGTCGATATACGCGGCCTCGCGCTGGAAAGGGGTGTTGCCGAGTGCCCAGAACAGCGCGTGTTCGGTGATTGCGCCATCCGGCTGCAGGCCCGCATGGTGCGGATAGCTCGACCAGCGGTGGCCGGCCGGGTCCAGGACTTCGCCTTCGCGCACCGGCGCCAGCTCAATATAGCGGCTGCACATCAGGAAATGGCGGTCGGTGTCGACCACGGCCGTGCGGAAACGTCCCTCGAACAGGCCGCCGCTGCGGTCATATTTACTGTTGTACCAGGGAACGTAGAAGCGGCCGAGCTTTTGCATCATCGCCGCCAGGCCTTCTTCCGTCTCGGGCGTGGCCAGCAGGTGAATATGGTTCGGCAGCAGCGCGTAGGCGTGGATGGCGACGCGGTAGGAGCGGCTCGCCTCCTTCAGCCAGCCGAGGAAGCGCTCATAGTCCTCGGGTTCGCGGAAGATCAGCTGGCGATCGTTGCCGCGCTGGATGATGTGGTGGGGTTGGTTCGGCAGGATGAGGCGGGGTTGGCGGGCCATAGGGCTGGTGACAAGATGGGCAACCAGGGTATTCTAGCGCAGTCGGCGCGACCATGTCCCCGATTAATTGCAGAGTGGGCAATTCAATAGCTGACCATGTCCCCAATTTTACGGAAGCGACGCGCACCACGCTTCGTAGGGTGGACTCCTGAGTCCGCGCGGTACAGCGTTTCCCGACACGTGGAAAATTTTCGCCCCGCGCACGCCGGAAACGCGTGGACTCGGGAGTCCACCCTACGTTACCGAAAAGTCGGCGGCCGGGCCCTGCTCTTGCTACGCCAGCGTAAACCCCGCCGACAAACTGTAGCCCTCGCCATACGCGCTGCGCAGCGGCAATTCCTGGCCCAGCGCCGTTCGCGTCTTCTTGCGCAGGCGATACACCAGCATGTCGACCCGGCGGCTGGCGTCGGGATCGTCGCCGCCCATGCCGGCCACGATGGTGGCGCGTGGCACCGGGCGGGTGTTGATGGTCAGCAGGTGCAGGAAATTGAATTCCTTTTCGGTCAGATCGATCACCTTGCCCATCAGTTCGAGCTGGCGCGCGCTCACGCGCAGGGTCCACTTGGCCGGCACCGGCGCCGGTTCGGTCGGTTTGACGCGGCGCCCGAGCGCCTCGATGTGGGCCGCCAGCTCCGGGAACTTGATCGGCTTGGTCAGGTAGTGGTCGGCGCCGAGCTGCAGGCCGAGGATGCGGTTGTCGAACGCGACGCGCCCGGTCAGCACCAGCAGGCCGATTTCCGGATACAGCTGGCGCATGCGCGGAATGACGGCAAAGCCGTCCTCGTCGGGCAAGCCGAGGTCGAGCACGACGACGGCGGCCGGCGTGCGCGTCAGCACGGCCCACATCTCCGCGGCGGAGGTGGCGATCGTCACTTCATGCTCGAGTTCGCGCAGGAACTCGGCCATATCCCCGGCGTAATCGTCGTTGTCTTCAACAATCAGAATCTGCGTCATCGATTGGCCATCTTCTCTGTTTCACGTTGCCTGTCGGTGGTGGCAGGGACCCCAGTGTCAGGGCGCGGACGATTATCACTGCTGGCCTGCAGCCGCGCAAGCTCAAGCTGCCGGGCGGCGCCCGCCACCGGCAGCCAGATGCGGAATTCCGCGCCGCCCCCGGTCGGCGCAACCAGGTTCAGCACGCCGCCATGGACTTCGACGATGGAACGGGCCATGTACAGCCCCAGGCCGCTGCCGGGCAGCCCGGCGGCATTCGCGCCACGATAAAACTTCTCGAAAATGCGCTCCCGTTCGCCCTGCGGCACGCCCGCGCCATGGTCGCGCACGCTCAGTTCCAGGCCGCTGGCGGCAAGGCGTCCGCAGAGGGCAATCGGCGTGCCCTCCTGCGAATAGGCGATCGCATTGTCGACCAGCACTTTTAAAGCCAGGCGCAGCCCTTCCGGGTTGCAGCGCAGCGTCTCGGGCAACTCGCGGGTGCGGACGTTGGCGACGCGGCCGGCGGCACGCACCTGGGCGGCGCCCTCTTCCAGCAACTGGCGCGGCGCGATCGAGGTCGGTTGCTTTTCGCTGCCGATGCCGGCCATGCGCTCGGGCGAAAGGTAGTCGTCGAGCATGGCGATCAGGCGGTCGGTGGCCAGCGCAATCTTGCGGTAGCGGGCGCGGCGCGCCTCGTCGGCGTTCGCGCTGGTCGCCTCCAGGCGCTGGATGGCACCGTCGATGGTCGACAGGGGCGTACGGAATTCATGGTTGAGCATGCTGGCGAAACGCTTCTGCTCGGCTTCGCGCAGGCGCCGTGCCGACAGGTCGCGCAACACGCCGACCAGGGACTGCGGCCGGCCGTCCTCGCCGCACATCAGGGAGGAGATGATTTCGACCGGCACCGGGTAGCCATGCGCGCCGCACAGTTCGGTTTCGCGCACCAGCCGCAAGCGGCTGCGGTCGCCGCCACGCAGGCGGCGCAGGCGTTCCGGCAGGCCGGCGCACAGGGCCGCCAGCGGGCCGTCGGCACCGGGCGCGAGACCGGCTGCGACTTCGGCCGGGGCGTACCCCAGCAACTGCTCGATCGCGGGGCTGACGTAACGCAGCATGCCGCTGGCACAGTCGATGCTGAAAACGATGTCGCCGCCGATCTCGGCGATGACGCGGAACTGCTCGGCCATGTCGGGACCGGCGCTATTGGAAAAGTCGTTGCTGGCGCTGCGGTTCATCCCAACCCTTCCAGAAAATGTGGAAACCTGGCCGACATGACGTGGCCGCAGCCAACGAGTATATCGCCGCATCTGACAATTTGCATAGTCAGTGTTGCAGATATGGCAATTAATTAAAGGTGTATTGACGTCAAACAATGTTGAATGAAGACGCAAAAAGACCGAATTATATTCAGTGCGCATACCTCATGCGCTCCGAACCGGAGCGCAACATTGTTTATCTCAAAGATATTGAACAGAATTCGCGGCAATGACGCGCCGCTACAACGGCTGCGCCCGGCCGGCAGGTCGGCGGGAGGCGGAGGGGAATGGGTACGGCGCTGGCCGCGGCGGAGGGAAGCATGCGGCGCGCGCCGCATGCCTTGCCAGGACAACTTATCAGGACGACTTACTGCTCTTCGAGCGGCGCGAAGATCGCCTGCAGGTCTTCCTGTGTCAGTGCCATCTTCTGCGATTCGCCCTCGGCCAGGATCGACTGCGCCAGCTCCGACTTCTTCTGCTGCAGCTGCTGGATCTTTTCTTCCAGCGTGCCCTTGGCGATGAGCTTGTACACGAACACCGGCTTGTCCTGCCCGATGCGCCAGGCGCGGTCGGTCGCCTGGTTTTCCGCCGCCGGGTTCCACCACGGGTCGTAGTGGATGACGGTATCGGCCGCGGTGAGGTTCAGGCCGACCCCGCCCGCCTTCAGGCTGATCAGGAAGATCGGCACCGCGCCCTGCTGGAAGGCGGCTACCTGGGCCGAGCGGTCGCGCGTCTCGCCGGTGAGGATGGCGTAGCGGATGCCGCGTGCGGTGAGTTCCTCCTCGATCAGCGCCAGCATGCTGGTGAACTGCGAGAACACGAGGATCTTGCGGCCCTCTTCCAGCAAATCGTCGACCATCTGCATCAGGTCCATCAGCTTGGCGGAAATCGCGGCCGTGTTCTTCTTGGCCGGCATCGCTTTCACCAATCTCGGATCGCAGCAGACCTGGCGCAGTTTCAGCAGCGCCTCCAGAATGACGATCTGGCTGCGCGCCACGCCCTTGCGGTCGATTTCCTCGCGCACCTTCTTGTCCATCGCCAGGCGCACGGTTTCGTACAGGTCGCGCTGCGGGCCGGTCAGTTCGACGCGGCGGATCATCTCCGTCTTTTCCGGCAGTTCTTTCGCCACGTTGTCTTTGGTACGGCGCAGCAGGAAAGGACGGATGCGGCGGTTCAGCAGGGCACGCCGTACCGGGTCGTCCTGGCGCTCGATCGGATGGCGGAACTGGGTATTGAAAGCCTTTTCCTCGCCGAGCAGGCCCGGCAGCAGGAAGTGGAACTGCGACCACAGTTCTCCCAGGTGGTTTTCCAGCGGCGTACCGGTCAGGCACAGGCGGTGGTTGGCGTTCAGCGAACCGGCCGTCTGCGCCGCCTTCGAGCGGGTGTTCTTGATGTAGTGCGATTCGTCCAGGATCACCAGGTGGTAATGGTGCTCGCGCAGCTTTTCCTCGTCGCGCGGCAGCAGCGCATAGGTCGTCAGGACGATGTCGCTTTGCTCGATCTGGTCGAACATGTCCATCCGTTCTTTACCTTGCAGCAGCAGCACCTTCAGGCTCGGGGCGAAGCGCGCGGCTTCTTCCTGCCAGTTGGTCATCAGGCTCGTTGGCGCGATCACCAGGGCCGGGCTGGTCAGGCGCCCCGCTTCCTTTTCGACCAGGATGTGCGCCAGCGTCTGCACGGTTTTACCGAGACCCATGTCGTCGGCGAGGATGCCGGCCAGGTCATACTCGCGCAGGAACTGCATCCACGACAGGCCGTCGAGCTGGTAATCGCGCAGGGTCGCCTGCAGGCCCTTCGGTGCCGCCACTTTTTTGACGGAACCGAACTGGCTCAGCTTGCGGCCGGTCTCGCGCAGCTGTTCGCCGCCGAACCAGCGCAGCTCGACGCCGCGCGCCAATTCTTCCAGGCGGCTCGCATCCAGCGTCGACAGGCGCACGCGGTTCTTGATCTTCTCGTTGAAATACAGTTCGCCCAGCGTCGCCAAAATCGGTTTCACGCGCGCCCACGGCAGGGCGACGCGCACGCCCTCCGGCAGCGTCGCCAGCATCTGGTCGGCTTCGCCATGGGCGGCCAGTACGGCCGGGTCGAAATCCGTCGGCGCATTGCGGATCATCTGCACCAGCACCGGCAGCAGCGGCACGCGCTTGCGGTTCACGACGATGCCCAGTTCCAGCTCGAACCAGGCTTTACCCGCCTCTTCCGGCTCGTCGATCTCGGCGTACCAGTCTTCGACCGGCACCACGTCGTAGCGGTACTTGTTCGATTTCTGGAGGTGCCAGCCGGCGTCGATCAAGCCGTCGAGGGCGCCTTCGGCGAAGCGCAGCCAGTGCGCCTGGCTGTCCAGCTGGAGCGCGCCCGCCACGCTCGAGAGCGGCGTGGTGGCCGGCTTGCGGAAGCCCAGTTCGGTCAGGGTGTCGAGGGCCGCGCTTTCCGCCGCGGCGTCGCGTTCGATGATCTCGGTAACGTCGCCGATCTGGCGCACCACACGCTGCGACGGATCGAAGGACACGCGCTGGCCGTCGTAGTCGAACGAGAGCACGGCGAAATCGTGCCAGCGCGGCGCGCCGCCATCGGACAGCGACACGGAGTCCAGCAGCAGGAAGGGCTGCGGCTTGACATCGGTGCGCAGGCGCTGGGTCAGCGGCTGCGGCAGCGGCATCAAGCCCTGCAGGCCGTGCGCCAGCAGCAGCTGCGACACCCGTTTTTTGTCATTCCCGGTCAGCACCGGGGCCTGCGCCACCAGCGCCTGCAGTTCGGCCAGCGAGATGTCGACGCCGCCGCGATTGAGGGCCAAAGGACCGCAGGACAGGTTGTCGATGTACCACGGCGGATCCGTCGGCAGCATGTAGTCGATCAGGTCGGCGCCCGGGTGGTTCGCGCCATTCGCCGGCGCCACCGACCAGCCGAGCTTCGCCGCGCGCCCTTCGTCGCGCCAGGCCAGGTTGGCCTGGCGGGTGGGGCCAGCCTGCAGCGGATAGACCAGGCCGTTCGCCATGTCGGCCCAGGAATTGGCCCACAGCAGTTTGCCCTGGCGCAGCAGCAGTTCAAGCAGGATCGCGCCCACTTTGCCTTTCGGTTCGGTGGCGCTGGTGCTTTGCGAGGAACCGCTGCGCATGGCGATGAAGAAGCGCACCAGGTCTTCGTCCTCGCCCTCGAGGTAGGCGGGCGGCGCCGACAGCAGCGAAAACACTTCGTTGACCGGGCTGGCGGCCGCCACGTCGCCGTTCGGGCGCAGGCGTGCCTTGCACAGGCAGACGGCAACGTGGCGCCCGCCGCTGGTCGGGGCCATGACATAGACAAACTTGTACTGCGTCACCTTCGGATCAGCGGCCTCGAGGTTCAGCTTCGGTTGCGGATGGGCGGCCGCCTCGACCCGTTGCAGCCAGGTCGCCACCGGTGCGGGCAGTGCTGGTGCGCGTGCCGGCGTCGCGCGCGGTGCGGGGGCATCGCTCGCGTGTTCGCGTGGGTAATCAACTGTGTGCATGGGTCTCTGGAGTCTGTATGAAAAAAAACAACAAACGCCATTATCTCTCATACGGGCACTTCAGTTTTGTTCGGAATCGCACCTTGCCGAAAATTCTTTACGGTGTGAAAGATACGCATCGTCCGCGCGGGCTTTCAAAAACACGTTGACAACCAGCAAGCGTTACTGGACAGCGCCTCGCAGGTCAAACAATCCAGCGCCTGCCGGGCATGCCCGTATGTAGGCCGGGGGGCTTACGGCATGGAGCACATCCGCTGTCAAGACTGGCACTTCGCGCGCGTTTGCGTATCATTGCCCGCCTGACTCACGGAATTTTCGCACCATGCTGCCTTCCATCGAACAACGCCTCGCCCTCGAGCTGGCCGCCAAGCCGGCGCAAGTCGCCGCCGCCATCGCCCTGCTGGACGAAGGCGCCACCGTCCCCTTCATCGCACGCTACCGCAAGGAAGCGACCGGCGGTCTCGACGACATCCAGCTGCGCCTGCTGGAAGAGCGCCTGCGCTACCTGCGCGAGCTGGAGGACCGGCGCGCGGCCATCATCGAATCGATCACCGAACAGAACAAGATGACGCCGGAGCTGCTGCAGCAGATCGCGCTGGCCGAGGACAAAACCCGCCTCGAGGATTTATATCTGCCCTATAAGCAGAAGCGC
>JBBWZO010000105.1:0-33560 GCA_039649125.1 Massilia sp.
TGGGACGACTTCGGCATGACCCACAAGAAGGGCGACAAGGTCAAGGGTTCGATCAAGTCGATCACCGACTTCGGCGTGTTCATCGGCCTGCCGGGCAACATCGACGGCCTGGTGCACCTGTCGGACCTGTCGTGGACCGAGCCGGGTGAAGAAGCTGTCCGCCGCTTCAAGAAGGGCGACGAGCTGGAAGCCGTCGTGCTGGCCATCGACGTCGAGCGCGAGCGTGTCTCGCTGGGCGTCAAGCAGCTGGAAGGCGACCCGTTCAACAACTTCGCCGCACTGAACGACAAGGGTTCCCTGGTCACCGGTACGGTCAAGTCGGTTGAGCCGAAAGGCGCCGTCATCGCCCTGAACGACGAAGTCGAAGGCTACCTGCGCGCGTCGGAAATCTCGCGTGACCGCGTGGAAGACGCCGGCACCCACCTGAAGGTGGGCGTGAAGGTCGAAGCCCTGGTCCTCAAGATCGATCGCAAGGCTCGCAGCATCCAGCTGTCGATCAAGGCGAAAGACAGCGCCGACACCCAGGAAGCGATGAGCAAGCTGGCTTCGGACAACAGCGCAGCGACCGGCACCACCAGCCTGGGCGCCCTGCTGAAGGCCAAGTTCGATAACAAGGGTTAATTACCCCGCTTGAGGCGACCAGATGACCAAGTCCGAGCTGATTGCACGACTGGCTGAGCGTTATTCTCAGCTGGTTGCCAAGGATGCCGAGTATGCCGTGAAGACCATCCTCGACGCGATGACCAACGCCCTGGCGAGCGGCCAGCGCATCGAGATCCGTGGTTTCGGCAGCTTCGCACTGAACAGCCGTCCGCCCCGCATCGGCCGCAACCCGAAGTCCGGCGACAAGGTGATGGTGCCCGAAAAACGGGTGCCCCACTTCAAGCCTGGCAAGCAGTTGCGCGAGCGGGTGGATGCGATGGTCGGGCAACCGATCATCGAAGACTGAAGTCGTCTGCGACGTGCAGGCACAGGAACGGCACCCGCGAGGGTGCCGTTTTTTTTGTGGGGTGGGCCGGGCCACGTTGGACTCCGTGCCCACGCGGAACTGTGCATATTGTTGGCTGCGATCCAGGCGGGCCCAATCGCGTCCAAAATCGATTTCGTCTCTGTGCATTTGTCCCGCTAACACCGTGCATGCTTCCGCGTGGGCACGGAGTGCCCACCCTACGTCTTTGAAATAAACTTGCAGATATGCGACACTGCGCCTTTGCATCTCCCACCGCCCGGCCAAGCTGATGAAATTTGTTTCCACCATCGCGGGATTTATCCTGTTCATCCTGTTTTTCGGCTTCGCGTTGAAAAATACGCAGGAAGTCGACCTGCACTTTTTCCTCGGCTACGAACTGCGCGGTCCGCTGGTGTTGATGCTGCTGGCCTTTTTCATCGCCGGCGCCGCCCTCGGCATCCTGGCCTTGTCGCCGACCGTGTTCCGCCACCGCCGCGAAGCGTCCCAGCACAAGAACACCATCCAGGCGCTGCAGAGCGCCGCCGGTACCGGCGTCGCCCAGCCGACCGCGGACGCGGTCACGTTCAACCCGCCGCATTAATTGCTCACCTTAATTGCTCACATCAATTGCTCGCATCAATTGCCCGCATCAATTGCCGAACACTGCTGAATAATTAACTAACAACAAGAACTCCATGGAATTTGAAACCTGGTGGCTTCTCGCCGTCCCCGTCTTCTTTGGCCTAGGCTGGATCGCCGCCCGGGTCGACATCAAACAAATCCTGTCCGAATCGCGCACCCTGCCACGGGCCTATTTCAAGGGCCTGAACCTGCTGCTGAACGACCAGCCCGACAAAGCGATCGACGCCTTCATCGAGATCGTCACGCTGGATCCGGAAACGGCCGACATGCATTTTGCGCTGGGTAACCTGTTCCGCCGCCGGGGCGAGATCGAGCGCGCCATCCGCGTCCACCAGAACCTGCTGGCGCGCCCGGACCTGCCGCTCGAACAGCGCACCCAGGCCCAGTACGAGCTCGGCATGGACTACCTGAAGGCAGGCCTGCTCGACCGCGCAGAGGAAACGTTCAATGGACTGGTCGACAGTTCCTACAGCGTGCAGGCGCGCCGCTCGTTGCTGGAAATCTACCAGCGCGAAAAGGAGTGGGGCCGCGCCATCGAGGCCGCCACTGGCCTGCAGGCTTCCGGTGCCGGTGCCCGTCAAAAGGAAATTGCCCAGTTTTATTGCGAACTGGCGCACGACGCGCTGGTGCGCAACGACCGCGCCGATGCACTCGCACTGCTGGACAAGGCCCTGCACGCCGACCGCAACAGCGTGCGCGCCACCATGCTGCTGGGCGACGCCCTGCTGGCCCAGGGCGACGCCGAGGGTGCGATCACCACCTGGAAGCGCGTCGAACAGCAGAGCGTGCCGCACGTGGCCCTCGTCGCCGGACGCCTGATGGATGGCTACCGCCGCGTCGGCCGTCCGCAGGAAGGTGTCAACCTGCTGCGCTCTTACCTGGCGGAAGCCTCGTCGATCGACCTGATCGAGGTGGTCTTCAAAGCCGTGATTGAACTCGACGGCGTCGAGGCTGCCAAACAGCTGGTGGTCGACGAGCTGCGCCGCAATCCGACGCTGCTCGGCCTGGATAAGCTGCTGGAGGCGCGCCTGATGGATGCGCCGGCGCATATCTGGGAAGAGCTGTCGATGGTGAAGAACCTGATCCACGGCTACACCACCAAGCTGGCCCGTTACCAGTGCGGCCACTGCGGCTTCAAGGCGCGCCAGTATTACTGGCAGTGCCCGGGCTGCAACCACTGGGAAACCTATCCGCCGCGCCGCACGGAAGAACTGAACGTAATGAACTAAGTCATGAGCATCGACACCCCAAGCCGCCTGATTTCGGGCGCAGACTACCTCCACACCGCCGCGCCGCGGCTCGACAACGTGCGCATGCTCGTGGTCGGCGACGTCATGCTCGACCGTTACTGGTTCGGCGACGTTTCGCGCATTTCGCCCGAGGCGCCGGTGCCGGTGGTGCGCATCGAGCGCCGCGAAGAGCGCCTGGGCGGCGCGGCCAACGTCGCCCGCAACGCCGCCGCGCTCGGCGCCCACAGTGGCCTGCTGGGCGTGGTCGGGGCCGACGAAGCCGGCGCCCAGGTCGAGGGCCTGCTGCGCGAGTCCAGCATCCACAGCTACCTGAAACGCGACGAAGCGATCTCCACCATCATCAAGCTGCGCGTCATCGGCCGCCAGCAGCAGATGGTGCGCATCGACTTCGAGGACGCGCCGACCGAAACCGTGCTGCGCGACAAGCTGACCCAGTTCCGCGCGCTGCTGCCCGATTACGACGTATTGATCTTTTCCGACTACAACAAGGGCAGCCTGGTGAATGTCGCGGAAATGATCCGCGCTGCGCGCGAGGCCGGCAAGATCGTGATGGTCGACCCGAAGGGTGACGATTTCTCGCCGTATGCGGGCGCGAGCATCCTGACGCCGAACAAGTCCGAATTGCGCCGCATCGTCGGCAACTGGAAGACCGAAGAGCAGCTGACCGCGAAGGCGCAGGCGTTGCGCGTCGAACTGGGCCTGGAGGCCCTGCTGCTGACCCGTTCCGAAGAGGGCATGAGCCTGTACGCCGAAAACGAGGTGCTGCACGTGCACGCCGACGCGCGCGAGGTGTTCGATGTCTCCGGCGCGGGCGACACCGTGATCGCCACGATGGCCGCCATGCTCGGTGCCGGCGCACCGCTGGACGTGGCGCTGGCGACCGCCAACCGGGCAGGGGGCATTGTGGTCGGGAAGCTGGGGACGGCGACGGTGACGCGCGAGGAATTGTTTCCGGGTTGATTCGTCAGGGGGACACCGCGCCGAGATTCGAGCGTTATAAACGCGTGGACTCGGGAGCGGTTCGCCGCCCGGTGCACCCTACTTCAACGATTAGGTACACGTAGGGTGGACTCCCGAGTCCACGCGTCTGCGCCTGCCGAACATCGTCGCAACGATCTTCACCGCAACAAATGCCACCCTACGCGCTACACGCTCACATCAACAACACCTCCCCATCCTCCGGCACCACCAGCCTGCTCCCCGCCGGGTATCCCTCGTCACCACTGAAGCGCCGGCAAAACACCGTCTCGTTCGCGTAATTGCGCAACTCCTCGCTGGCCGCAAAACTGGCCAGCACCTGTCCCCCGTCGACCAGCGCCACCGGCGCGTCGCGTGTGCGGCTGCAGACCGCAACGGCCAGCTTGCGCGTGACCGCCCACAGCATCGGTTTCCGGTACCAGGGCAGCAGCTTGCCGAGCGCACCGCGCGCATCGGACAGCAAATGCCGCACCTCGCCCATGGTCCAGGCCGAGTGCGGCAGGGTCGGCACCAGTACCAGGTTGACGGACAGGTCGTCCTTGCCCTTGTTGATCAGGAGATGGCCCTGTTCCTGTGCGATCCGGTCGTCCACCGGCACCAGGAACAGGCCGCTCGGCTCGGGCTTGACCGCGAACGCGTCGTGCTCGCCCTGCAGCCAGACCTCGATGTCGTCGGTGCGCACGGCCTGGTGCCGGCGGCGCAGTTGCACTGCGAGCGCCGCCCGTCCGCCAAGCGTGTCGCGCACGGCTTTCGCCATCGGGTAGAACAGGTCGCCGTAAGGGACGAGGCGCGTGCGCATGCCCATGATTTTCACCGTGGGCACAGGCGTCGCCGCCGGCACCGGCTGCGGGTCGTCCTGCCGCATGCCTGCCCGGGCAGGATCGACGGCCAGCAGGAATGCAAGCGTGAGCAGCAGGCACATGCGTAACATGGCGGGCATCCGTCGCGGTTCGGGAGACCCATCCATGCTTTCACGCTGCTGCCGAAAGCACAATATGCAGGGCAGGGGGGTGTCGGATTCGCGGCACATCTTCGCTTGATACCGCTCAACGGCAACGGGTCAACAGGAGTCGGCCCCGGCCGTTAAGCGCGGGTGGGCGGCATCCGCCGTCCATTTCCCGTACATGGAGAGATTCGATGATCAAGAAACTGATGCTTGCCGTTGCCACGCTGGTCGCTTCGACCGGTTTTGCGTTCGCCCAGGTCGACGTCAACAAGGCCGATGCCGCCGCGCTCGACGGCGTGAAGGGCGTCGGCCCCAGCATGTCGAAAGCCATCCTGGAAGAGCGCAGCAAGGGCGAGTTCAAGGACTGGGCCGACTTCCAGCAACGCGTCAAGGGCGTCGGCGACAAGAAGGCGGCCAAGCTGTCCGAAGCCGGCCTGCAGGTGAACGGCAGGGGCAAGGAAGGCGCGACGGTGGCCAAGGCGGACAGCAAGCCGGCCAAGGCCGCCGCCAAGGACGAGAAGGCCAAGGTGGCCGACGCCAAGGCAGCGATGTAAGGAGCGCGGCACCGAACGGGCCTGGGGCAGCATGGCGGCCGGTGCGGATGAGCGCCCGGCCGCCTGCCACATGGAATTTTTCCATGTAAATACTGCAAGGCAAGGGGGAGGCATGAGAAGATAGGCGGCTTGATTGAAGCGCAACGATTCCAGGAATTCCCATGCCTCATGTCCGCATCACCGCCGGCCTCATCGCCGCACTGTTCGCCAGCGGCGCCGTTTCCGCCGCACCTGCCGCCCCCGCCTCCGCCTCCGCCGCTCCCGACGTCACCCGCCGCCAGCCGCAGATCGAGAAGATCGTCGCCGAGATTTCGCCCAAGCGCATCGAGGGCTACATCCGCAAGCTGGTCAGCTTCGAAACCCGCCACACGATGTCGGACACGACGTCGGAAACGACCGGCATCGGCGCGGCGCGCCGCTGGATCAAGGCCGAGCTCGAGCGCTGCGGCGCCGGAACAAGCCTGCAGGTCGCCTTCGACAGCCACATCGCCCCGGTCTCCGCTCGCATCTCGCGCCCGACCGAAATCGTCAACGTGGTCGCCACGCTGCCGGGCACCCAGGACGCCTCGAAGGACCGCCTGTACGTCGTCAGCGGCCACTACGACTCGCGCAACACCGACGTAATGGACGCGACCGGCAAGGCGCCGGGCGCCAACGACGACGCCTCGGGCACCGCGGCCATCATGGAAATGGCCTGCGTGATGGCCAGGCACAAGTTCGACGCCACGCTGGTCTTCATGGCCGTCGCCGCCGAAGAGCAGGGCCTGCTGGGCGCGGGGCACTGGGCGAAGCAGGCGCGTGCGAAGAACCTGAACGTCGCCGGCATGTTCACCAACGACATCATCGGCAGCTCGCGCGCCGACGACGGCCGCGTCGACAACAAGCAGGTGCGCCTGTTCTCGCAAAGCGTTCCCGCCACCAAGGAAATGAGCGAGGCCGTGCGCGCCCTGCTGGCCACTGGCGGCGAAAGCGATTCGATCTCGCGCCAGCTCGCGCGCCACACCAAGGAGCAGGGCGAGCGCTATGTGAAGGGCTTCAAGGTCAGCGTGATCCACCGCCACGACCGCTACCTGCGCGGCGGCGACCACATGCCCTTCCTGGAGCAGGGCTATGCGGCGCTGCGCTTCACCGAGCCGAACGAGGACTTCGCGCACCAGCACCAGAACCTGCGCACCGAGGACGGCAAGGTGTATGGCGACCTGATCGAATTCGTCGATTTCGACTACACGGCCAGGGTGACCAAGGTGAATGCGGCAACGCTCGCCTCGCTGGCCCTTGCCCCGGCCGCCCCGGCCGCGGTCAAGGTGCGCACCGACAAGCTGACCAACGACACGACGCTGGTATGGCAGGCCAACCCGGAACCGGACGTCGCGGGCTACCGTGTGGTCTGGCGCGAAACCACCGCCTCGCAGTGGCAGAATTCGAAGTACGTCGGCAACGTGCTTGAAACCACCATCAATCTGTCGAAGGACAATTATTTCTTCGGCGTGCAGGCGGTGGACAAGGATGGGAACGTGAGCGTGGCGACGTATCCGTTGCCGCTGCGCTGATGTTTTAGTAGGGTGGGCACTCCGTGCCCACGCGAACGCATGCGATGTGTTGGCCCCGGTTTTCGCGCGGATGGATGCGCATTCGGACGCGTGACCGGATGCCCCGCCATCTCTTCCGGAATCCCGCAAACACTACGCGGCTTTGCGCCTGGGCACGGTGTGCCCACCCTACGGTCGGCCTCGCGTCCGTAGCGCCCATAACCCCGTCTAATACGCCTAATTGCTTCTCGGATTAAAATGACGATTTGAAGAACCGCTAGAGAGCAATATGGCCTACAAGACCATCGAAGATACGATCGGCAATACCCCGCTGGTGCAACTGGTGCGTCTGCCGGGTGCCGATGCGGCTGCCCGCAATAACATCATTCTTGGCAAGCTGGAAGGCAATAACCCGGCCGGTTCGGTGAAGGACCGTGCGGCGATGTCGATGCTGAAGAACGCCGAGGCGCGCGGGCAGATCAAGCCGGGCGACACCATCATCGAGGCGACCTCGGGCAATACCGGGATCGCGCTGGCGATGGCGGCCGCCATCCGCGGCTACAAGATGCTGCTCCTGATGCCGGACAACCTCTCGATCGAGCGGCGCCAGAGCATGGCGGCCTACGGCGCCCAGATCGTGCTGACCCCGAAGACGGGCGGCATGGAGTACGCGCGCGACATGGCCGAGCAGATGCAGAAGGAAGGCAAGGGCATCATCCTCGACCAGTTCGGCAACCAGGACAATCCGCGCGCCCACTACGAGAGCACCGGTCCCGAAATCTGGCGCGACACCGAGGGCCGCATCACGCACTTCGTCAGCGCCATGGGCACCACCGGCACCATCATGGGCGTGTCGCGCTACCTGAAGGAACAGAACGAAGCCGTGCGCATCGTCGGCGCCCAGCCGGAAGAGGGCTCGTCGATCCCGGGCATCCGCAAGTGGCCGCAGGCCTACCTGCCGAAGATCTATGACAAGTCGCGCGTGGACCAGGTGGAAAACGTGAGCCAGGCGGCGGCCGAGCAGATGGCGCGCCGGCTGGCGGCCGAAGAAGGCATCTTCTGCGGCATCTCGGCGGCCGGCGCCTGCGAGGTGGCGCTGCGCATTTCCCAGACGGTGGAAAACGCGACCATCGTGTTCATCGTCTGCGACCGTGGCGACCGCTATTTGTCGACGGGTGTATTTCCCGCGTAAATAAAAATAAAAATGAAGGGCAAAACAAAACGGGGCGCATCGCCCCGTTTTTTTTACCCTTTTCGTCCTTCGGCACCGGGGCCGAAGCACACGACGCGAACTACAAGACGCGAAGTAAAAGCCGATTACTCGCCGCTGCTCGCCGCAGGTGCCGCGCCTTCTTTCGGTTTGAACTGCTTGTCGCTGATGCGGAACTTGTTGCGACGGTCGCCCATCAGGTAACGCAGGTCGCGGATCGACAGGTCGCTCACTTCGTGCATGCGGATCAGGAGCGAGGCGCCGACCGGCAGGCGATGGTGGCGGATCTTGCTGATGACCGGTGGCGCCACCTCGAGCATGCGCGACAGGGCCGCGTCGTTCTTCAGCTGCATCTTGCCGAGCAAGATGTCGAGCAGGTGGTTGGGGTTGTAGCTTTCCTGCGATGACAAAGCATGGTGTGCCATGATGTTTACCTCGTAAAGTGAATAAAATAGTTCCGCTACGAACTTTGTTAATGACCATCTTCCGTCAACATAAGTTCCCGGACACGCTCTTGGGCCATTAAACAGAACGAGTCTGAGTCCTAGCTTAAAAAACAATGCCGGCATACATCCGTCCTGCTTAACTCTCCCCCGAACGCACTTGTCTTTCAAACAAATTATCTGACCCTTACGAACCCTTCGTGTTCGTCCTGAGCACATGAGTCATTGTTGGAAATCAAGCTATCGCGTGGAAAGCTTGTCACATAAGCATTTCAACACATGGGGATTATTTGTGGCGCACGCAAGAGATTTCTCACGCTAATTTGTGTAAAAGAATTTTGACGGAACACTTTGATTTACAACAGGAAATATCTTGAGCAAACGCTGACTCCGCCTTGTCCGCCGCCTTTTTCCCGCCTCCCCCAATTTAACAATCTGAGTATATTGACAACCGTTTCAGCCGAGGCAACAGGCAATTCCGAGGGGCAGCAAAACGGCGCAAGCGCACGCCAGTTTTGGCCGCTTCCAGGGATTTACGTTACACTGCCTCGGCGTCTTGTCAAAGCATCAGCACACCTTTCAAAGAAGCACCCATGCAGAAAAAAGTATTCATCAAAACCTTCGGTTGCCAAATGAACGAGTACGACTCGGACAAGATGGCGGACGTGCTGGGCGCGTCCGACGGACTCGTTCGTACCGATCAACCCGATGACGCCGACGTCATCCTGTTTAATACCTGCTCCGTGCGCGAAAAGGCGCAGGAAAAAGTTTTTTCCGACCTCGGCCGCCTGCGCGAACTGAAGCGCCAGCGCCCCGACCTGATCATCGGTGTCGGCGGTTGCGTGGCGTCCCAGGAAGGCGAAGCGATCGTCAAGCGCGCGCCGCACGTCGACATGGTGTTCGGTCCGCAGACCCTGCACCGCCTGCCGCAGATGATCCGCGAGCGCCGCAGCAGCGGCACCGCCCTGGTCGACATCAGCTTCCCGGAAATCGAGAAGTTCGACCACCTGCCCCCGGCGAAGGTCGAAGGCCCGGTCGCCTATGTGTCGATCATGGAAGGCTGCAGCAAATATTGCAGCTACTGCGTCGTGCCCTACACCCGCGGCGAGGAAGTGTCGCGCCGCTTCGAGGACGTGCTGACCGAAGTGGCCGGTCTCGCGGCCCAGGGCGTGAAGGAAATCATGCTGCTCGGCCAGAACGTGAACGCCTACCGCGGCACCATGGAGAATGGCGACGTCGCCGACTTCGCCCTGCTGCTGGAATACATTGCCGACATTCCCGGCATCGAGCGCCTGCGCTTCGTCACCAGCCACCCGAAAGAATTCACCCAGCGCCTGATCGATGCCTACGCGAAGATCCCGCAACTGGTGAACCACCTGTACCTGCCGGTGCAGCACGGTTCCGACCGGATCCTGGGCGCCATGAAGCGCGGCTATACGGGGATCGAATACAAGTCGATCATCCGCCGCATCCGCGCCGTGCGCCCGGACATCGCGATCTCGTCGGACTTCATCGTCGGCTTCCCCGGCGAAACCGATGCCGATTTCGAGGCCATGATGAAGCTGGTGCAGGACGTCGGCTTCGACAACAGTTTCAGCTTCATTTTCAGCAAGCGCCCGGGCACCCCGGCCGCCAACCTCGAAGACGACACGCCGCACGAGGTCAAACTGGCGCGCCTGCAGCGCCTGCAGGCGCTGATCGACGCCAATACCCGCAAGTACAGCGCGGCGATGGTCGGCACGGTCCAGCGCGTGCTGGTCGAGGGGCCGTCCAAGAAAGATCCTTCCGAACTGCAAGGCCGCACCGAGAGCAACCGGGTGGTCATCTTCGCGCCGGGCGCGGCAGGCGATTCGCTGATCGGCCAACTGGTCGATGTGCGCGTCACCGAGAGCCTGGATTATTCACTGCGCGGCGAACTCGTCGCCAATCTCGATACGATTGCCAAAGCCAGTTGAAAACACAACAACCAACCCAGCCTTCGTACTTCATCCCCGAGCCCCTCGACAACACACGGCTCGCCCACCTGTGCGGTCCGCTCGACGAGAACCTGCGCCAGATTTCGGCCGCGCTCGACGTCACGATCTTCCGCCGCGGCGAGAAGTTCATCGTCACCGGCACGAATGCCGCGCGCGCGGTCGAACTGCTCGAGCGTTTTTATGCGGTGGCCAACAAGGTCGTCCCGATCGAAGAAGTACAGCTGGCATTGGTCGAGCAACGCGCCGGCTTGCGCCCGGCCGCCGACAGCGCGCCGGCCGGCGCCAGGACCGCGCCCGAGGCCGGTGTTGAAGACGCCGATGCCGCGCCGGCCGAAGGCAGTCCGGAACTGGTCAGCCCGACGCTCAAGACGCGCCGCAGCGACCTGCGCGGCCGCACGCCGCACCAGATCCAGTACCTGCGCGCCGTGCTCGAGCACGACATCAGCTTCGGCATCGGGCCGGCAGGTACCGGCAAGACCTATCTCGCGGTGGCCTGCGCCGTCGACGCGCTCGAACGCGACGCCGTCAAGCGCATCATCCTGACGCGCCCGGCGGTGGAGGCCGGCGAGCGCCTCGGCTTCCTGCCCGGCGACATGAGCCAGAAGGTCGATCCCTACTTGCGCCCGCTGTACGACGCCCTGTACGACCTGCTCGGGTTTGACCGCACGCAAAAACTGTTCGAAAAACAGGTGATCGAGATCGCCCCGCTCGCCTACATGCGCGGCCGCACGCTGAACCACGCCTTCGTCATCCTCGACGAGGCGCAGAACACGACCGTCGAGCAGATGAAGATGTTCCTGACGCGTATCGGTTTCGGCAGCAAGGCCGTCGTCACCGGCGACGTCACCCAGGTCGACCTGCACAAGACGCAGCGCTCCGGCCTGGTCGACGCCATGCACGTATTGAAAGACGTGCGCGGCATCGCGTTCACCCAGTTCTCGAGCGCCGACGTGGTGCGTCACCCGCTGGTGGGCCGTATCGTCGACGCATATGAAAAGGCGACCGCCGTGCAGGAAATGGGCGCGCTGCCGAAACCAACCACGACCCGAAATGCAAGAAAAAAATCATGAGCTTGACCTGGACGTCCAGTACCCGGACGCCCGCCTCGAATCGACCATCCCCCCCGAACTGGTGGAGCGCTGGGTGCGCGCCGCCCTGCTCGGGCCGGCCGAACTGACGATCCGCTTCGTCGACAGCGCGGAGGGGCAAACGCTCAACCGCGACTACCGCGGCAAGGATTACGCCACCAACGTCCTGACATTTGCCTACAACGAAGGCGAGGAACTGGCCGACGATGAGCCGACCCAGGCCGACATCATCCTCTGCACCGATGTCCTGCTGCGCGAGGCCGAAGAACAGAAGAAAACGGTCGAGGAGCACGCGGCGCACCTGATCGTGCACGGCGTGCTGCATGCCCAGGGTTACGACCACGAGCACGACGAGGAAGCCGAGGAAATGGAACAGTTCGAGCGTGACATCATGGAAGTGCTCGGGTATCCGGATCCGTATGCCGAGAACAATGGCTGACTGACCGGTTTTTGTAGGGTGGGCACTCCGTGCCCACGCGGTACCGACGTGTCCCTCGGAACGTGCAGATGAACATCGCGCGCAAACGCGTGCCATGCTGTTTGCGCTACGTGGTGCGACATCGCTGCCAACGACTTCAGGAAACGTACGTACCGCGTGGGCGTGGGGCGCCCACCCTACAAAAACGCCCCCGCGTCATCGGAACATCCTGCAGTCACGCCCGCCGCAACTGATCCCCAATCGGCAACTTGCGAATTCGCTTGCCGGTCGCCGCAAACACCGCATTCGTCAGCGCCGGCGCGATGCCCGACGTCCCCGGTTCGCCGATGCCGCCCGGCTCGTCCGTGCTGTTGACGATGTGCACCTCGACCGCGGGCGCTTCGTTGATGCGCATCATGCGGTAGTCGCCGAAATTGGTCTGCTGCACCCGCCCGTTCGCAATCGTGATCTCGTTCCACAGCGCCGCCGTGGCGCCGAAGATGATGCCGCCTTCCATCTGCGCAACGATCGTGTCCGGATTGACGGTCTGGCCGCAATCGACCGCGCACACGACCCGGTGCAGGCGTACGTCGCCTTCCGGCCCGACCGACACCTCGGCCACCTGCGCCATGTAGCTGCCGAAGGCAAACTGGACCGACACGCCGCGGCCCACCTTGCGCCCTGCAACCGGCGCCAGCGGCTTGCCCCAGCCCGCCTTTGCGGCGGCCAGGTTCAGCACGGCCAGGGTACGCGGCGATTTATCCAGTAAGGCGCGCCGGAACACGACCGGGTCCTGCCTGGCCGCCTGCGCCAGCTCATCCATGAAGCTTTCCACCACGAACACGTTGTGGGTCGGTCCCACGCCGCGCCAGAAGGCCGTCGGCACGCCAGGCGGTTCGTGGCGCACGTACTCGACGCGCATGTCGGGCAGCGTGTACTGCAGATCGGCCGCGCCCTCGACCGCATCCGGGTCGACGCCGTTCTTTACCGCCGGCGGCGCAAAACGCGCCATGATCGACGAACCGGTCACCCGGTGGAACCAGGCTGCCGGACGGCCGCGCTCGTCCAGGCGCGCCGCCAGGCGGTCCACGTAATATGGCCGAAACATGTCGTGCTGGATGTCTTCTTCGCGGGTCCAGATGAACTTGATCGGCCCCTTGGCCAGCCTGGCAAAGGCCACGGCCTGGATCACGTAGTCGACCTCGAGCCGGCGCCCGAAACCGCCGCCGAGGTAGTAATTGTGGACCTTGACCTTCTCGACCGGCAGGCCGGCCACCTTGGCGGCGGCGCCCTGCGCCAGCGCCGGCACCTGGGTGCCGACCCACAGATCGCAGCCATCCGCGCGCAGGTCAACCGTGCAATTGATCGGCTCCATGGTCGCATGCGCCAGGAAAGGCATCTCATAGACGGCCTCGACTTTGCGCCCGCCCGCTGCGTCCAGCGCCTTGAGCGCGTCACCAGCGCTCTTCGCGACCACGCCGGTTTCCTGCGACACCTTCATCATGTCGTCCACGATGCCGCGCAGCGACACCTTGCCGTTGGGGCCATCGTCCCAGCGCGGCGCGGCTGCGAGCAAGCCCTGCTTCGCGGCCCAGAAATGGTCGGCCACCACGGCCACCGCCCCTTCCAGGCGCAGCACCTGGCGCACGCCCTTCACCGCCATCGCCTTGGCCTCGTCCACGCCCACCAGCTTGCCGCCGGTGACGGGCGAAGCGGCCACCGCCGCGATGCCCATGTTCGGCAGGCGTGCATCGATGCCGAACTGGGCTTCGCCATTCACCTTGGCCGGCGAATCGAGCCGGCGCACCGGCTTCCCGATCAAGGTGAACTCTTTCGGGTCCTTCAGCTTGACGTTCTTCGGCAAGTCCATTTTGGAAGCCGCATCGACCAGTTCGCCGAAGTGGGCGCTGCGCTTCGAATCCGCATGACGGACCGTGCCGCCGACGACCTGCAGCTCGTCTGCGTCGACGTCCCACTGCTGCGCCGCCGCCGCGACCAGCACGCTGCGCACCATGGCGCCGGCTTCGCGCAGCGGCTTCCAGGCGCCACGCACCGAAGTCGAGCCGCCCGTCACCTGCCCGCCCAGCAGCGGGTCGGCATACAGCTCGTTGTTCGCCGGCGCCTGCTCGAGTTTCACTTTCGACAGATCGGCGCCAAGTTCCTCGGCCAGCAGCATCGGCATCGCCGTAAACGTGCCCTGCCCCATCTCGACCTTGTGAATCACCAGGGTGACGATACCGCTGCGGTCGATGCGGATGAAGGCGTCGCGCGCCAGCCCGGCCGGCGTGTCGGAATGGTGGGTAGAGGCCTGGCCGACGGCCTTTTCCGGCGGCGATTCCTTGCGCTCATCCTCCTTCTTGCAGCCGAACAGCGAAAAGCCGAACAGCAACGCGCCGCCGGAGGTAGCGCCGAGCTGCATGAAGCGGCGGCGCGAGGGCGATACGTTCTTGATGTCGTTCACATGGCCCCTTCTTTATTTGGCAGCGGCGATCTTGATCGCCTGGCGGATGCGTCCATAAGTCCCGCAGCGGCAAATGTTGCCCGCCATGGCGTTGTCGATGTCGGCATCGCTCGGCTTCGGGGTCGTTTGCAGCAGGGCCGTGGCCGACATGATCTGGCCGGACTGGCAATAGCCGCACTGCACCACGTCGATCTGGCGCCAGGCGTCCTGCACTTTTGCCCCGACCGGATCCTGGCCGATGGCTTCGATGGTGACGATCTTCTTGCCGGCGGCCGCAGCCACCGGTGTGACGCAGGAACGGACAGGCTGGCCGTCGAGGTGGACGGTGCAGGCGCCGCACAGGGCCTGGCCGCAGCCGAACTTGGTGCCGGTCAGGCCGGCGACATCGCGCAATACCCACAGCAGGGGCATGTCGTCGGGGACGTCGAGGTTGGTGGTGGTGCCATTGATGGTAAGGGCGGGCATTGCTGCTTCCTTTGCTTTTTGGCCAATTGCATCATGATAAGGCAAGCCTCCGCAGCGCGCTGACACCGCCATGCGCGCACCGGCAAACGAATCAGCCCCGGCGCTTTTGGTGTATCCTATGCCTATCGTAACAACGGCTTCACGCCAACTATGCCCGAGTATCCCAGTGACGTCCGCTCGGACGCCAAACCCCACCGGTCGCTCTTCGAACGACTGACCGCACTCATCTCCCCTGAGCCAGAAAATCGCACCGAGCTGCTTGAAGTGCTGCACGAAGCACACGAGCGCAACCTGATCGACGCCGACGCCCTGTCGATGATCGAAGGGGTGTTCCAGGTCTCCGACCTGTCCGCGCGCGACATCATGGTGCCGCGTTCGCAAATGGACGTGATCGACATCACCGACCCCATCGAGGAATGGCTGCCGATCGTCCTGCAAACCCAACACTCGCGCTTCCCCGCCATCGAAGGCGAACGCGACAAGGTGGTCGGCATCCTGCTGGCCAAGGATTTATTGCGCTATTACACGGAGAAATCCTTCGACGTACGCGCCATGCTGCGTCCGGCGATCTTCATTCCCGAGTCGAAGCGCCTGAACGTACTGCTGCGCGACTTCCGCGCCAACCACAACCACATGGCCATCGTCGTCGACGAGTACAGCGGCGTCGCCGGCCTGATCACCATCGAAGACGTGCTCGAACAGATCGTCGGCGACATCGAGGACGAATACGACTTCGACGAGGAAGAGGACAATGTCCTGTCGATCAAGGAAGGCCAGCTCGGCCCGCGCTGGCGCGTGAAGGCGCTGACCGAGATCGAGCAGTTCAACGAAGAGATCGGCGTCGACCTGCCGGAAGACGAGGCCGACACCATCGGCGGCTTCGTTGCCGGCCACCTCGGCCGCATGCCGCACAAAGGCGAGGAATTTACCTTGCGCAACCTGCGTTTCGAGGTCCTGCGCGCCGACGCACGGCAAATCCACGTGCTACTGGTCGAAAAGCTGCCGCCAGCGCTGAACGATCACGACGACGACTAATGCTGTTGCGTCGCCGCTCCGCCCCGGTCACGGCCGATCCGGCCGCCACCGCTGCTGCCGCCACCTTGCGCGGCACGCGACCTTCCGCAGCCCTGCTGCTCACCGCCGCCCTTGCCGGCGGCGCCTCCCTGCTCTCGTTCGAACCCTTCGGCTGGTGGCCGCTGCAATTCCTGCTGCTCGCCTGGCTGTTCTACCAGGTGGGCCTGGGCAGCTCGGTCAAGCGCGCCACCCTGCTCGGCTGGGCCTTCGGCTTCGGCTGGTCGGTCGGCGCCATGTTCTGGCTGTATGTCCTGATGACCCGCTTCGCGCAGCTGCCGGCGATCCTCGGCGCCATCGGCGTCGTCCTGCTCGGCCTGTACATGGGCCTGTTCGGTGCCTTTGCGACCGGCGTGGCGAGCTGGCTGCGCCAGAAATGGTCGCTGCCGGTCGCCAGCTTCGTGCTGCTGGTGCTGCCGGTGGCCTGGGGCGTATCCGAATGGATGCGCGGCTGGGTGTTTACGGGTTTCCCGTGGTCGGTGTCCGGCTATGCGCACGACAGCTCGCCGCTGGCCGGCTACGCGCCGCTGGTCGGCGTGTATGGCATCGGCGTGCTGGCGGCCCTGGGCGCCGGCTGCATCGTGATGCTCACTCAGCACGTGCACCAGCGCGCGCGCCTGCCCGCCATCGGCCTGCTGGCCCTGCTGCTGGCGGCGGGCGCCGGCCTGCGCACCGTCGAGTGGACGCAGCCGACCGGCGCCCCGATCACCGTCCGCCTGTTACAGGGCAATATTCCGCAGGACCGGAAATTCGATGCCGCCTTCCTGACGAGCATCCTGGAGCGTTACCAGGCCTTGATCACGGCCGCGCCGGCGGACTTGATCGCGACGCCGGAAACGGCGATCCCGACCTTCGCGCATTACCTGCCGCCCGGTTACCTGGCCAAGCTGCAAAGCTTTGCGACGGCCAGCGGCAGCACGCTGGCGCTGGGCATCCCGCTGCTGGACGGCCCCAACCAGTACGCGAACAGCGTCATCGCCATCGCCCCGCAGCCGCAGTCCCAAGCTTACCGCTACGACAAGGCGCACCTGGTGCCCTTCGGCGAATTCATTCCGCCCGGGTTCCGCTGGTTCACCGATATGCTGAACATCCCGCTGAACGACGCCACCCGCGGCAAGGCCTTCCAGGCGCCGTTCGCCGTGAAAGATCAATTGGTGCTGCCGAACATTTGCTACGAGGACGTGTTCGGCGAAGAGATCGCCTATCAGTTGCGGGAGGCGCCGCGCCCGGCGACGCTGCTGCTGAACATGTCGAACCTGTCCTGGTACGGACAGTCGACCGCGATCCCGCAGCACCTGCAGATCTCGCGCATGCGCACCCTGGAAACCGGCCGCCCGATGCTGCGTTCGACCAACGACGGCGCTACCGCCGTGATCGACCACCGCGGCAACGTCACGCAGGTCCTGCCGTTCTACCGCGACGGCGTGCTCAGCGCCAAAGTGCAGGGCACTGCCGGCATGACGCCGTATATCCGCTTCGGGAACTACACTTTCCTGACGCTGGGCGCGCTGGCACTGGCGGCTGCGTGGCTCTTCGGTCGCAATTACCGCAAGAAAAAGGCCAATGTCGTATAGATGAGTGGAATCCGGTCCCAGAGGGCCGGGAAAACCCGCTAGAATTGGCCATTTGGCAAACTTACCGTGGCCGCGTCCTTGTGCACGCGCCTTATCGACGATGCTCACATTCCAACAAATCATCCTGACCTTGCAGACCTACTGGGACAAGCAAGGTTGCGCCCTGCTCCAGCCTTACGACATGGAAGTCGGCGCCGGCACCTTCCACACCGGTACCTTCCTGCGCGCGATCGGACCCGAGCCGTGGCGCGCGGCCTATGTGCAACCTTCGCGCCGCCCGAAGGATGGCCGCTATGGCGAGAATCCGAACCGCCTGCAGCACTACTATCAGTATCAGGTGGTGCTGAAACCGGCGCCGGAAAACATCCTCGACCTGTATCTCGGTTCGCTCGAGGCACTGGGCCTGGACCTGAAAAAGAACGACGTGCGCTTCGTCGAAGACGACTGGGAAAGCCCAACCCTGGGCGCCTGGGGCCTGGGCTGGGAAGTTTGGCTGAACGGCATGGAAGTGACCCAGTTCACCTACTTCCAGCAGGTGGGCGGCCTCGACTGCAAGCCGGTGCTGGGCGAAATCACCTATGGCATCGAGCGCCTGGCGATGTACCTGCAGGGCGTGGAAAACGTCTACGACCTGATCTGGACCGAGTGGGAAGAGAACGGGCCGTCCGGGGAGCCGGTCAAGAAGACGCTGAGCTACGGCGACGTCTTCCACCAGAACGAAGTCGAGCAGTCGACCTACAACTTCGAGCACGCGAACACCGAGCTGCTGTTCCAGTCCTTTGCCAACCACGAATCGGAAGCGAAGCGCCTGATCGAGCTGGAACTGACCCTGCCGGCCTACGAGCAGATCATGAAGGCTTCGCACAGCTTCAACATGCTCGACGCGCGTGGCGCCATTTCGGTGACCG
The DNA here is from genome assembly GCA_039649125.1 of Massilia sp. Lineage (GTDB taxonomy): Bacteria > Pseudomonadota > Gammaproteobacteria > Burkholderiales > Burkholderiaceae_D > Telluria. The sequence goes on from JBBWZO010000105.1 coordinate 18,463, forward strand.
AGCGCGCCGCCTACATCGGCCGCGTGCGCACGCTGTCGCGACTGGTCGCCCAGGCCTATTACGACTCGCGCGAAAAGCTCGGCTTCCCGATGCTTCCGGGCGCTGCCCGGGTTGACCAACAAAGTGCGGCCTGAACGACTTCGACCAGACAAGAACAGAACCATGAACCAGACATTACTCGTCGAACTGCAGACCGAAGAACTGCCGCCGAAGGCACTCGTCAAACTGGGCGCGGCCTTTGCCGCCGGCATCGCCAATGGCCTGAAGGCCCGCGACTTCCTGGAGAGCGACAGCGTCATTACGCCCTACGCCACGCCGCGCCGCCTGGCCGTGTCGATCACCAAGGTACGCGCCACCTCTCCCGACAAATCGATCCGCGAAAAGGTGCTGCCGGTGTCGGTGGCGCTCGATAAAGAGGGTAATCCGAGCGCGCCGCTGGCCAAGAAGCTGGCCGCGCTGGGCTTTCCCGACCTGAAGATTTCGGACCTGGAACGCGCCCAGGACGGCAAGGCCGAGAGCTTTTTCTATACCTATACCGCCGCCGGCAGCGCGCTCGCGGGCGGCCTGCAGGACGTGCTGGCCGACACCGTCGCCAAGCTGCCGATTCCGAAGGTGATGAGCTACCAGCGCCCGGACGGCGCCACCGTCGGCTTCGTGCGCCCGGTGCACCTGCTGGTCGCCCTGTTCGGCGAACAGGTGCTGCCGTTGACCCTGCTCGGCCTGGACGCCGGCCGCCAGACCATGGGTCACCGCTTCCTGTCGCATGGCGGCACGATCGCGATCGCCAACGCCGACCAGTACGCGACCATCCTCGAAAACGAGGGCAAGGTGATTGCCGGTGCCGAGGCGCGCAAGGAAAGCATCCGCACCCAGCTGCTGGAAAAGGCGGGAGAAGACCAGGTCCTGATGCCGGAATCGCTGCTGGACGAAGTGGCGGCGCTGGTCGAGTGGCCGGTGGTCTACGAATGCCACTTCGAGGAAGAGTTCCTGGCCGTGCCGCAGGAATGCCTGATCCTCACCATGCAGACGAACCAGAAGTATTTTGCGCTGACCGATGCGCAGGGCAAGCTGCGTTCGCGCTTCCTGATCGTCTCGAACATCGCCACCGATGACCCGCGGCACATCGTGGGCGGCAATGAGCGCGTGGTGCGCCCGCGCCTGTCGGACGCCAAGTTCTTCTTCGAGCAGGACAAGAAGAAGACGCTGGAGTCGCGCCTGCCGCACCTGACCAACGTGGTCTACCACAACAAGCTCGGCACCCAGGCCGAACGCAGCGAGCGCGTGACCACCCTGGCCAGCGCCATCGCGCGCCGCCTGGGCTTCGACGTGCCGCTGGCCGAGCGCGGCGCGCGCCTGTCGAAGGCCGACCTGCTGACCGACATGGTCGGCGAGTTCCCCGAGCTGCAGGGCATCATGGGCACCTACTACGCCCGCCACGACGGCGAGCACGAGGAAGTCGCCCTGGCTGCCTCCGAACACTACCAGCCGCGCTTCGCCGGCGACAAGCTGCCGTCGACGAACACGGGCCTGGCCGTGGCCCTGGCCGACAAGCTGGAAACCCTGGTCGGCATCTGGGCGATCGGCCTGCAGCCGACCGGTGAAAAGGATCCGTTCGCGCTGCGCCGCCACGCGCTGGGCGTGATGCGCATGCTGGTCGAGAAGCGCCTGCCGCTGGCGATCTCGGACCTGCTGCGGGACGCCGCCGGCGTCTTCGAAGGCCAGGCAGCATTCAAGGACCCGCGCGAGGAAGTCGCCGCCTTCATGCTCGACCGCCTGCGCGGCATGCTGCGCGAGCGCGGCTTCACGCCGAACGAGGTGGAAGCGGTACTGGCCCAGAACCCGGACCGCGTCGACGACGTGGTGGGGCGCCTGGAGGCCGTGCAGGCCTTCGCCGCGCTGCCCGAGAGTGCCTCGCTGGCCGCCGCCAACAAGCGCATCACCAACATCCTGAAAAAGACCGAGGTTGCAGTCGGCGCCGTGTCGGAAACGCTGCTGCAGGAAGAAGCCGAGCGCAAGCTCTTCACCGCCATCGGACAGGTGCGCCCGGAGGTCGATGCCGCGTTCGCCGCGGGCGACTTCGCCGGCACGCTCAAGACCCTGGCGCGCCTGCGCGACGACGTCGACGCCTTCTTCAACGACGTGATGGTGATGGCCGAGGACGAGGCGCTGCGCAACAACCGCCTGGCGCTGCTGTCCGAGCTGCACGGCATGATGAACCGCGTCGCCGACATCTCGAAGCTGGCCGCATAAGGATCGAGGTTCGCCATGAAGCTGATCATCCTCGACCGCGACGGGGTCATCAACCATGACTCGCCGGACTTCATCAAGAGCCCGGCCGAGTGGATCCCGATCCCCGGCTCGCTGGAGGCGATCGCCCGCCTGAACCAGGCGGGCTACCGTGTCATCATCGCCTCGAACCAGTCCGGCATCGCGCGCGAACTGTTCGACATGCCGACGCTGAATGCGATCCACCAGAAGATGCACACCCTGGCCCAGCAGGTCGGCGCCGACATCGACGCCATCTTCTTCTGCCCGCATGCGGCGAGCGACCATTGCGACTGCAGGAAGCCGAAGGCCGGCATGTTCGAGGAGATCAGCAAGCGCTTCAAGGTCAGCCTGAAGGGCGTGCCGACGGTCGGCGACTCGCTGCGCGACCTGCAGGCGGGCTTCATCAGCGGCTGCCTGCCCTACCTGGTCCTGACCGGCAAGGGCGAAAAAACCAACGAGACCGGCGGCCTGCCGCCCGGCACCCAGGTCTTCCCCGACCTGGCCGCGATGGTCACCGCCTTCCTCAAGGCGGCGCCCCGCTCGCAGTCCCAGCCCCAGCCCAACTGAACCGAAAGAGAGCCTTTTTTGCGTAACGTCGTCCCGTTCCTGCGTTCCCTGCTGTTTGCCATCGTGATGGCGGTGACCACCGTCGTCTGGGCCTGTGTCTGCTTCCTGGCCGCTCCCCTGCCCTACAACAAGCGCTTCTGGGTCACCTCGCGCTGGAACGTCTTCATCATCTGGTGCGCCAAAGTCATTTGCGGCATCCGCTACCAGTTCAAGGGCTACGAGAACCTGCCCGACGCGCCGGCCATCGTGCTGGCGAAGCACCAGTCGGCCTGGGAGACGATTTTCCTGCTGCCGAACCTGCTCCGGCCGCTGGTCTACGTCTTCAAGAAGGAAATCCTGTATATCCCCTTCTTCGGCTGGGGCATGGCGCTGCTGCGCATGATCCCGATCGACCGCAAGGAAGGCAAGAACGCGTTCGCGCACGTGGTCCGGCACGGCAAGCGGCGCCTGGCCGACGGCCAGTGGATTATCATGTTCCCGGAGGGGACGCGCATCCCGGTCGGCCAGAAAGGCAAGTACAAAAGCGGCGGCGCGCGCCTGGCTGTCGAAACCCAAGCCGTCGTCGTGCCGATCGCGCATAATTCAGGCGAATGCTGGCCCAAGAATTCGTTTATCAAGCGTCCGGGTCTGGTGACCGTCTCGATTGGTAAACCGATATCGCCGCAACACCACACTCCCGAGAGTCTGATGCAAGAGGTCGAAAATTGGATAGAATCAGAAATGCGCGTCATTTCGCCCCACGTCTACACCGGTGGTTGAACGAAGTCGGCGCGCAGATCAAAGCACCTCCACCTCCGCACGCCGTGACTTCCCCCAAGACCGCCGGGCCCCAGCTCGACCTGTTTACCCAAGACCGGGCCTCGCAAGAACAAAGTACGCAAGACCGGGTCGCGCAAGACCGGGTCATGCAAGACCCGTTTGCGGCGCTGGTGCCGGCTCCAAGGCCGACACCGGCACCGCCTCCTCCGCTGCCCCTGTTCAAGGCGCCCCCAAGCCCGCCGCGCATCACCCTGCCCTCGCCGCCCCGCACGCCCACCGATCCGCCGCTGCTGCGCATCGTGCTGGGACAGTACGCGGTCGACTATGAACTGAAACGCTCGACACGCCGCTCGATCGGCTTCATGATCGACGACGACGGCCTGCACGTGACGGCGCCGCGGCGCGCCACGCTGCCCGAGATCGACAACGCCATCCGCGCCAAGCAGCGCTGGATCCTGACCAAGCTGCATGAGCGCGGCGAGCGCCGCGCGAAGCGCGCCGAACGTGCCCCCTTGCGCTGGGAAGACGGCGCACGCCTGCCCTACATGGGCGGCGATATCACGCTGCGTCTGCAGGATGCGGCGCGCAGCCACTGCGTGTTCGATCCCGAGACGCGCGAGCTGCAGCTAGGCGTGACGCCGGGGCTGTCGGAGTGGCAGCTCAAGGAACGCGTAAAACTCTGGTTCCAGGCCGAGGCCAAGCGCCTGTTCGTCGAACGCCTCGACCTGTACGCGCCGAGGCTGGACGTGCATTACCGTTCGCTGACGCTGTCGTCGGCGGGCACGCGCTGGGGTTCCTGCACGATCGCCGGGAACATCCGCCTGAACTGGCGCCTGATCCACTATGCGCTGCCGCTGATCGACTACGTCGTCGTGCACGAACTGGCGCACCTGCGCGAGATGAACCACAGCCCGCGTTTCTGGGCGGTGGTGGGATCGGTGTTCACGGATTACGACGGCGCGCGCCTGGAGCTGCGCCGGCGCTCGCACGAGATGCCGGTGCTGTTTGCGGATTGAGTGGCACGACCGCAGTTCGGATGCCATTTGACTTGCTAATGCTTGATCGGCCGCGCCGGCGCTAGTTGAACGCGTGGACGGGAAACCCGTCCACCCTGCGTCCCTTGCGAATGCAGGCTGATCAAGCGAAAGAACGTAGGGTGGACGGCTCGTAATTCAAGTCCCCGGCTTGAATTACTCCACGCGTTCATGCGGCGGATGCAGACCGGGGCATCAACGCCTTCCGATACGCCATCAGCCCTGCGTTGCCCGCCCTACGTCAACGCATTCTCCCGCCTTGCCTGCGCCAGCAAGCGCATCGCGCCCTGCTGTGCCTCGTCCAGGCAGCGGAACGGAATCGGCAGCGTGCCGCGTTTCAGGACCATCATGAAGCCGCGCGAATAGGTGCGCACGGCCGTGACGTCGGCCCAGCCGATCAGGGTCACGCCGCCGCTGGTGCGCACGATGCCGTGGCGGTCGATCGTGAATTCGTAGGTGCGGCGGCCGCGGCCGAGCATGACGAAATTGAAGGCCGCGCTGGCGGTGCTTTTCACGCGCAGGTACAGGCTCGCCGGCCAGCGGATGTGGCGGCGCCGGATCAGGTAGCCGCCGTGCTGCCACATGAAAGCGATGTATTCTCGCAGCGAATAGCGCACGAAGAAATGCAGGTCGCATAAAGGGGTGCCGGCCGGGCCTGTGGAGGTCAACGGCGTGGCGCCGGCAGCGCCATAGTAACCGTCGTCCGCACCACCGGTACCCTGGTGCGCCATCATGGCCATAGGCTTGCCGCTATTGGCCGGTCCCGGGTATTTCAGCGACGACATGCGCGTCCCCCTTCTTCTACCGTGCTCAAAAAGCAATGGTAACAAAACTTACCGAATTTCCTGTTGCAAGAGTTCAACAGTGCGCAGGGTCGCGCCGCGATGGCGCTGTGCGAACGCGGCCGCGCTGGCCCCCATCGCAGCGCGCTCGCCGGCGTTGCGCAGCAGCCCCGCCGCTTGCGCCAGCAAGGCATCGGCGTCCGCCACACGGACGGCCCCGCCCGCGCCCACCGCCTCGTTGCTGGCATCGAGGAAATTGAACGTGTGCTCGCCGACCAGTACCGGTTTGCCGAGGGCGCAGGCCTCGATCAGGTTCTGCCCGCCCAGGGGCAGCAGGCTGCCGCCGATGAAGGCGCAATCGCAGGCCGCGTAGTAGGCGAACATCTCGCCCATCGAGTCGCCTAGCAGGACTTCGGCCTTGGCCCCCGCCTGGACGCCGTCCGTCACCGTCTCGTCGGCCAGCTGCGAGCGGCGTGCCAGCGACAGGCCGCGCGCCGTGACCATCTGCGCCACCTCGTCGAAGCGTTGCGGATGGCGCGGCACCAGTACCAGCAACATGCCGTCGGGGCGCTCGCGCATGCGCGCATAGGCGTCGAGGATCAGCGCCTCCTCGCCTTCGCGCGTGCTGGCGCACAGCAGCACCGGACGGGTACCGAAGCGCGCGCGCAGCCAGGCGCCCAGGGCCAGCGCGCTGTCCGGCGGCACCACGTCGAACTTGATGCTGCCGGTCACAACCACCTTCGGCGCACCGAGCGAGCGGATGCGTTCGGCGTCCGCTTCGGTCTGCGCGGCCACCACCGTGATCGCGCGCGCCGCTTCCGGCATCAGGCCGCCAAAACGCTGTCCGCGGCGCAGCGAGCGCGCCGACAGGCGGGCGTTGACCAGCGCCACCGGCACCGCTTCGACGGCGCAGCCGGCGATCAGGTTGGGCCAGACTTCGGTCTCCATCAGGATGCAGATCCGTGGCGAGAAATGGCGCAGGAAACGCCGCACCATGAACCCGATGTCATAGGGCAGATAGGACTGCACCACGCGCTCGCCGTGGTGCCCGAACAGCGCGCGCCCGGTGGCGCGCCCGGTCGGCGTCATGTGGGTGAGCAGGACGCGGCTGTCCGGCCGGCTTGCCAGCAGCGCCTCGACCAGCGGTTGCGCGGCGCGCGTTTCGCCGACCGAAACGGCGTGCACCATGAAGGTCGGGCGTGCGGGCAGGCGCGGCCCGTAAAAACCGAGGCGCTCGGCGACCTGGGCGCGGTAGCCCGGCTCCTTGCGGCCGCGCCACCACAGGCGCATGAGTACCAGCGGCAGCGCCAGCCACCACAGGAAGGAATACAAGCTGCGGTTCATTGTGCATCCAGCAGGCGGCGCGCGGCGGCGACCACCTCGTCCACCGAGGGCGGCGCGCCCTTGTCGCCGAGGTTGACGATGCGCGGCGACCAGTTGCCTTCGGTCTTCCATTTCGGCGAGTCGGCATAGATTTCCACCGTCGGCCGGTAGAAAGCGGCTGCGATATGGGTCAGCCCGGTGTCGACGCCGACGGCAAGCGCGGCCTGCTGGGCCAGCGTGACCGCCTCCATCATCGACAATTTGGGCAGCACGCGCGCATTCGGCAGGCCGGCGGCCAGCGCCTCGGCCTCGAGTCGCTCCTTTTCCGAGCCCCAGGGCAGCAGCACCGGCATCGGGGCCAGCGCGCGGCCGGTCGCGATCCAGTTGGCGGGCGCCCACTTCTTGGCATCGCGCGCGGTGCCGTGGAAGAACACGGCGTAGTCCTCGCGCGGCAGCCAGTCGGGCCGGGTCGACGCTTGCGGCGCCGGCAAGCCGAAATCGGGCGGCATGTCGACCGCGTAACCGAGGGCCGCGCCCGCGACCAGGCGCCCGCGCGCCACGGCGTGGGTGCGCGGGTCGAGCGGGATGCTGTCGGTGTGGAACACGCGCGAGACCCCTTCGTAGCCCGAGCCTTCGCTGCCGTTGGCCAGGCCGACCTTGCGCCCGCCCGGCCGCACGCGGGCGGCGCCCATGATGATGCCGGTCTTCAGCAGGCCCTGGGTGTCGAACACGAAGTCGTACTCTTCCTCGCGCAAGGTGCGGAAGAAACCCTTGATCTCGGCGCGGTTGGCAGCCTTGCCGAGCCCCTTGCGCCAGCGCCGCAAGGCGAAGGGAATGATCTTGCGCACATGCGGGTTCAGGCGCACGAGGCTGACATAGCCCTCTTCCACCACCCAGTCGATCGTCGCGCCCGGATGGTGGCGCAGGATGTCGGCCACCATCGGCAGGTTGTGCAGCACGTCGCCCAGCGACGACACCCGCACCAGCAGGATCTTCACATCAATCTCGCTTCAGAACGGCAGTTCGGCATCCGGCTTGGCGGCCAGGATCACGCTGCGGAATTCGCCCTGGATGCGCGCCAGCGCGTCCGGGTTCTCGCCTTCGAACCGCAGCACCACCACCGGCGTCGTATTCGACGAGCGCGCCAGGCCGAAGCCGTCCGGGTACTCGACGCGCAGGCCGTCGATGCCGTTGATTTTTTCCGAGGTCGGGAAGGTCGCATCGGTACGCAGGCGGTCGATCAGGGCGACGTTCTCGCCCTCCTGCAGGTGCAGGTGCAGTTCCGGCGTGCTGATCGCCATCGGCAGCGCATTCAGCACGGCCGACGGATCGTCATGACGGGTCAGCAGTTCGAGCATGCGCGCGCCGGAATACAGGCCGTCGTCGAACCCGTACCAGCGGTCCTTGAAGAAGATGTGGCCGCTCATCTCGCCGCCCAGCGGAGCCCCGGTTTCGCGCAGCTTGGCTTTCACCAGCGAGTGGCCGGTCTTGTACATCAGCGGGCGGCCGCCATGCTGTTCGATCCAAGGCGCCAGGTGGCGCGTGCATTTCACATCGTACAGGATCTCGGCGCCTGGATTGCGCTCGAGGACATCGGCCGCGAACAGCATCATCTGGCGGTCCGGATAGATGATGTGGCCGTCCTTGGTGACGATCCCGAGGCGGTCGCCGTCGCCGTCGAAGGCCAGGCCGATCTCGGCGTCGCTCGTCTGCAGCGCGCGGATCAGGTCCTGCAGGTTTTCCGGGTGCGCCGGATCCGGGTGGTGGTTCGGGAAGTGGCCGTCGACTTCGCAGAACAGCTCGATGACTTCGCAGCCCATGCCGCGGTACAGGTCGCCCGCGAAGGCGCCGGCGACGCCGTTGCCGCAGTCGACCGCAATCTTGATCGGGCGCGCCACTTTCACATCGCCGACGATGCGCTCGATATAGGCGGCGCGGATGTCGTGGGTGCTGTAGTTGCCCTTCTGGGCTGCATCGCTGCCGTCGTGGGCCAGGATGCTTTCGTACAGGGCGGTGATGGCCTCGCCATAGATCGCTTCGCCGGCCAGCACCATCTTGAAGCCGTTGTAGTCGGGCGGATTGTGGCTGCCGGTGACCATGATGCCCGAGCGCGTGCCTTCCAGGACATTCGTGGCGAAGTAAACCATCGGGGTGGCGACCACGCCGAGGTCGACGACGTCGAGACCGGCGGCCTGCAGGCCTTCGGCCAGGGCTGCCGCCAGCGCCGGTCCCGACAGGCGGCCGTCGCGGCCGATCACGACCTTGCGCTCTCCCTTTGCCAGCGCCGCCTTGCCGAATGCCTGGCCGATGCTGCGCGCCACGCCGGCGTCGAGCGTGCTGTCGATCACGCCGCGGATGTCATAAGCCTTGAAGATCGTTTTTGAGAGAGCAACCATGTTCTACCTTGAAGAGTCAGGCGCGAGCGGCGGCCTGCAACAACAGGTCGGCAACGGGCGCACATATTAGTGGGATGACAAAACGAGGGGTATTGTAGCGGCTGGCGCGGCCATTGGGGAAACCCATGGCCGGCTAGCGTGCGTACCGGCGAGCGCCGGTAGGGCGAACTTGAACTCGTCGCGTATAGTCTTGAGGTTTTCTAAAGCACAGCGCTAACGCAACGAGAGCCTCGAGAACCGTAGCGAGCGGAAGGAATGCCGTTCGAGAAGCGCAGCTGTACGAGGAGTACAGCGAGCATCGCAGAACGGCAATCCGACGCGCAGTAGGTTATCGAGGTTCTCCTCAGACTCGGAGTTTGTCGAGGGACTTCCCGCCCTCAACCCACTCCTTGACCCATTTCGGCTGGCGACCACGGCCAGTCCATTGCTGGGACGAATTGTCCGGATGGCGATAACGCACGGCCACCGTACCGGTTTTCGCACCACGTGCCGGGGTATTGATCAGTTCTTTCAGCGGCACACCCACCTTTTGAGCGATTGCCAGGATCTGCTCGCGTGCCTGTTGCACTTCCTGGTGCTCACGCTGTTTCATTTCCTGCTTGATTTGCTCCTGCAGGTTGCGCAAATCGCCAACCGACATATTTGACAGATCCATCATCGTTCCTCGAGTGTTGGGTTAATCCAATTCAGGTGAATTCTCACCAAATGTCGCAATATACTACATTGGCAATTTATTGCCAGTCCTTCTTGCGCAAAATGAGCCATCTTGGCGACTTGAATCGAACGATACGCGCGTAGAGCCAGACGTAGCTGATTACAAACAACAAACAGAATACTATCAGGACGATTGTATTTTGCCAGAACAGCGTCGCAGGCAAGACTGCCATGAGCGAAAACAACCACAAATAAGGCGAGGTACGCGCATTTCGCTTCATTAGTGCGCGCGCCTCTTTCGCACCAACAGTCCACCGGACAATACGCCTGAAAATAAGGCTGTGCAAGTGAATACCGTCGGGTACCGCCGGGGATTTTCCACGTACAAACATACGACGATAGACAGAAAAAATCGTTTCGAATGCGGGGTAAATCAACAGCAGTGCGGCATACCAGGTCGACACCTCGGGATTGCGCATTACCAGCAACAAAGCCAGTTCCCCTAGCATGAATCCAATAAAGTAGGCCCCACCATCGCCGAGGAAAATCAGGCCGACCGGATAATTCCAGATCAGGAAGCCGGCCGTCGCGCCGGCTACCATCAAGGCCGTAATGAGCACGAACATGTCGTCAACCTGCAACGCCACATACGCAAGCGACAGGAACATGCAGATCGTGACCATACTGGCCAAGCCATTGAAACCGTCGATGAGATTGACCGCATTGGCGATCCCGGCGACGGCCAGCACCGTCAGCGGCCATGCCAGCCAGGGCGAGGTCAGCACTACCCGGCCGAACGGCAGGTCGATGCGGCCGATCGTGGCATCGAGCAGCAGGCAGGCCAGCATGGCGCCGGCCATCGTCAGCAGCAGCCTGCGCGAAGGGCGCACGGCCCCCGTATAGTCTTCGAACAGGCCACCGATGAAGGCCACCAGGGCGCACCCCAGCAGCAGGGTCAGCAAATGCATCAGCGCCGGCTCGCGCCAGACCGAAACCGCTGCCGCCAGCACCACCGACAGGTAAATCGGCAGGCCGCCGATGCGCGCCACCAGGTGCGTATGGGCGCGCTGCACGCCGCGAAAATCGCAGTCGAGTGCGGGCCCGTGCAGTTTCGCCTGCTTGATGACAAGCAGGGTCAGCAGAGCGGAGCAGGCGAAGCTGACGAAGAAGGAAAACATGAATGTCCTGCGGTTTACAATGCAAGGTTCGCCTTCGGCGCATTGCCTCGGCGGTGACATGGCAAATCGATCGTGCTTCGACAACGCCATCTTATTCTACCTGCATAAGCGCCCTCATCCCGGACACGACAGTTTATCGCGTGGTGAATCCACACGATTGCGCCAGATCGGGTGCGCCGGCATGTCGAAAGAAAATGACCCGCAGCGCCGCCGCGTCCAATCCCGCAGTCCTGCACCCCGCGATTTGGCAGGATTGCCCGAAGCCGCCGGCACGTATTGCGGCAGCGTCCCGCGCAGCGCCGGAACAGATTGCCCCATATACGCAGGAGCACAAACGGCAAGCAGGCGGCGCAGGGAAAGGCAAGGATATCGTCCAGCAAAAGCGTTTCAGCGGGTGGCGGCTTTCAAACACGCCGGTTCAGGATCGCCATAAGAAATTGTGCCGATTGCAGCGACAATGGGTGAGAACAATCGGCGGCGACAATTGGCAGCGACGCGGCGCGGCGTTTTCCCATCAAGACAGGCGCCCGCGTATTCCGACAGACAAGTCCGGTTAATGCAGGCGGCCCAGAATAGGAACATCGCGGCAGGCCCGCGAATATCGCCGGCACCGCCAGGCAAATACAGCCGGCCCCGCCGCATCCGGTGCATCGCGTAATACCGGCACAATCCCGCTCATCGCGTCAGGCGCACGCCCCGTCAACACGGGCAATTTGCAGGCAAGATAATCGCGCCGCGAATATCACCCGCATCGGCGGCAGCGGCGGACAGGCGGAGATAAGCGGACCTCGCCCGGCCTGTTCAAGGCGGTACCGTGCTCCGGCAAAATCATTTAGTATGCCTGCGGGCGAATCATCGCCTGCCGAGTCACACTCCGGAAAGAAACAATGAAAACTTATGTCATAGGCGACCTGCAGGGTTGTGCACACGAGGCCCAGGCCCTGCTCGAGAAGATCGCCGAGGATGCGGGCGGCGATCCGCGTATCCTGTTCGTCGGCGACCTGATCAACCGCGGTCCGGAGTCGCTGATGGCGCTGCGGCGCATGAAGGCGCTGTCGGAAACGAGCGGCGGCCGGGTCGAGGCCCTGCTGGGCAACCATGACCTGCATTTGCTGGCGGTGGCGGTCGGCGCCCAGCGCGCAAGCAAGTCCGACACCCTCGACGAGATTCTTGCCGCCCCCGACCGCGACGAGTTGATCGGCTGGCTGCGCCAGCGCCCGCTGGCGATGTTCGTCGACGCCCACCTGTGCGTCCACGCCGGCGTACCGCCGCAATGGGATGCGGCGCAGGCGATGGCGCTCGCCGGCGAGGTCGAAGCCGTGCTGCGCGGCGACGGCTGGATCGATTTCCTCGCGCAGATGTACGGCAACCAGCCCGACCGCTGGGACGATGCGCTGGAGGGCATCGCGCGCCTGCGCTGCATCGTCAACGCACTCACGCGCATGCGCCTGTGCCTGCCCGACGGCACCATGGACTTCGCGCACAAGGAAAGCGAAAGCGGACCGATCGGCTCGGGCCTGCTGCCCTGGTTCGACCTGCCGGGGCGGCGCACGACGGATGTGACGGTGGTGTTCGGCCACTGGTCGGCACTGGGCCTGATCCTGCGCCCGAACCTGGTGGGACTGGACAGCGGCTGCGTCTGGGGCGGCAAGCTGACCGCCGTCTGCCTCGACGACCGCAAGCTGCTGCAGGTCGACTGCCCCGAATACCGGCCGCACAGCGGCAAGCTGTAGGCGGGCTGAAGGGGAGCCTTAGCGGGCCTCAGCGGGCGCGGCGACGGCGGGCGTCGCCGCCGGCACCAGCGCCGCCGCGATCGCGTCGTGCGCCGCCTGGGCCAATTCGCGCCGGTGCGCGCCCTCGCCCTCCAGGGGCGCCAGGCAGGCCAGGCGCGCGCGTACCGGCGGCCCTCCCAGGATTTTCACGATACTGTCCACGAAAGTGATGTCGCCGGCATAGTCGACACTCGCATGCCAGCCGCCGCCGGCGTCGAGGTAGGCCAGCGCGCAGGGCTGCACCGGCACGCGTGCGTCGATCGCGGCCTCGAACAGGTTGGCGTGGAAGGGCAGCACTGCGCCCTGGCTCGCGACCGTCCCCTCCGGGAAGAAGGCGACCCGCTCGCCCCGCTCCAGCACCGTGACGATCCCTTTGAAGATGTGGCGCAGTTCGCGCCGGTTGCCGCGCGCGATGAACACGGTGCCGGCAGCCGCCGCCAGCCAGCCGAGCACGGGCCAGGCGCGGATCTCCGCCTTGGCGACGAAACGGCAGGGATACAGCGAATTGATGACGAAGATGTCGAGCCAGGAGATGTGGTTGGCGACGAACAGCGCGTGTTCGAGCGTCTCGCTGCCGGGCGCGCTTTCGACCCGCACGTTGCAGATCGCCAGCAGGCGGCGCGACCAGCGGCGCGTGGCCGCGTCGCGCAGGCCCCTGCCCGCCCACGGGAACACGAGCGCGCAGGTCGCCAGCCCGGCCAGCAGGTGGACGATCACGCGCGTGAAGCGCCAGGCGAGGCGAAGACGGGACATAGGCAGGAAGGAAGCAGGCAGAAAGCAGGCAAAAAGCGGTCAGCCGCATGTACGCGGCTGACCTCCTTCCACTTTAGTGTTGCTGGCGCTGCCAGGCGATGCGCCCGCCGACGATCGTCACCTCTACCTGCCCGCTCAGCTCGTAGCCAAGGAAAGGCGTGTGCTTGCCCTGGCTGGCCAGTGCCGCGCCGTCGACGAGCCAGCGCTTCTCCGGGTCGAACAGCACCACGTCGGCCGCGCTGCCCACGGCCAGGCGGCCGGCAGGCAGGCCGGCAATGCGCGCGGCATCGACCGTGATCTTCGCCAGCGCCAGTGGTAGCGCGTCCTGCAGCGCGTCCGCCACGTGCTGGCCTTCCGCCCATTTCAGCATCAGCGACAGCAGCAGCTCCAGGCCGGTGGCGCCCGGCGAGGCTTCGGCGAAGGGCAGCAGCTTTTCCTCGTCGTCGACCGGGGTGTGGTCGGAGCAGACCGCATCGATCGTGCCGTCCAGCAGGCCGGCCGTGATCGCGTCGCGGTCGCGGCTGCTGCGCAGCGGCGGCGTCAGGCGCGCGTTGGAGTCGAAGAAGCCGATGTCGGCGTCGGTCATGTGCAGGTGGTGCACGCCGACGTCGCAGGTGATCGGCAGGCCCTCTTTCTTGGCTGCGCGTACCAGCTCCAGGCCGGCGGCGGACGACATGCGGCACAGGTGCACGCGGGCGCCGGTGGCGCGCACCAGCTCGAAGATCGTGTGCAGCGCGATCGTTTCGGCCATGATCGGCACGCTGGACAGGCCCATGCGCGACGCCAGCGGGCCACTGTGGGCGACGCCGCCGCGGCCGATGTGCGCATCCTGCGGACGCAGCCACACGGTATAGCCGAAGGTCCTCGCGTACTGCAGCGCGCGCAGCAGCACGTTGGTGTCGAGGATCGGCACTTCAGCCTGGGCGAAGCCGATGCAGCCGGCCTCGGTGAGTTCGGCCATTTCGGTCAGGGATTGTCCCTTCAGGCCCATGGTCAGCGCGCCCAACGGGTGCACGTTGGCCAGGTTCAGGTTGCGCGCGCGGTGCTTCAGCATTTCCACCAGGCCCGGCTCGTCCAGCACCGGATCGGTGTCGGGCGGGCAGACCAGGGTCGTCACGCCGCCCTGGACCGCCGCCTGCATTTCCGATTCCAGCGTCGCCTTGTATTCGTAGCCCGGCTCGCGCAGGCGCGCGGACAGGTCGACCAGGCCGGGGGCGACCACCAGGCCGGTGGCGTCGATGGTCTGGTCGGCTTCGAAGCCGTCCGGGCGCGCGCCCCTTGCTGCCACCTTGCCGTCGGCGATAAACAGGTCCTGCACGGCGTCGATGGTGCGGGTCGCCTCGAAACCTTCCGGCGCGCTGCCGCTTGCCACCACCTTGCCATCGGCGATGAAGAGATCCTGGATCGCGTCGATGCCGTTCGCCGGGTCGATCAGCCGGCCGTTCTTGATATGTATTTTCATCATGCGTGCGAGTTTATGTATGACTACCTGCCAGAATACTCATCACCGCCATCCGCGTGGCGATACCGAAGGTCACCTGCGGCAGGATCACCGCCTGCGCGCCGTCCGCCACCTTGGAATCGATCTCGACGCCGCGGTTGATGGGGCCCG
>JBBWZO010000116.1:0-50152 GCA_039649125.1 Massilia sp.
GTCTACTTCATCCAGTCGATCGGCGAGCTGTGCCTGTCGCCGATCGGCCTGTCGATGGTCACCAAGCTCGCGCCGGTGCGCCTGGTCGGCCTGGGCATGGGCGGCTGGTTCCTGTCGACCGGTATCGGCAACAACCTGTCGGGCATCTTCGCCTCGCACGTCTCGGGCGAGTCGGGCATGTCGATCGCCTCGGCCCTGGACGGCTACACCTTCGGCTTCTGGTCGCTGGTCGGCGGCGGCATCCTGCTGTTCCTGATCGCTCCGCTGATCCAGAAACTGATGCATGGCGTGAAGTAATACGCTATATCGCTTCAATGAAGAACGGCGGCCTCGGCTGCCGTTTTTTTATGCCTGCACCGCTGAGGGGAGCAGGGATACCCGTAGGGTCGACGGCATTATCGGGGAGTTTATGGCCACGCAACCGATGCGCCGTCCACGCGTTCGGCGCACGGGTGAACGGCCGGGCAAGAATGAGGCCGCGTGTGGGCCGCGTGTGGGCCGAGGGTGAGGCTACGTGTGCGAAGCGCACCCTGCGATAAGTCAGCGCAAGTGGTAATCGTCGCAGCCGCGTTTATGTCGAGGGCGGACGCGTGGACCCAGGAGTCCACCCTACGGGCGCCGCGATGCATATGGAACTGCTTCGGTCGCCGGCAAATAATGGTCACGCCAGAATCGAGCAATTTGTAGGGCGGACTCCCGAGTCCACGCGTTTCACGGCCGACGACCCGGCGCCGCGGCCAGGAGGCCACCGGCGCCGGCCCACAACAAACACCCTACTTCGCTGCCGCCTTCTCGCGCGCCACCCAATACAGCGCGAGGATGATCGCCGCATACGGAATCAGCGACAGCAGGTCCGCATTCGGCCCCGACACGAACGGGTTCGAACGCTCGGCCCATTGCGCCATCATGCTGTCGAAATTGGTCATTACGCCGGCCGTGATGGCGATCACGATGCCCGCAAGCGCGCCGCCGGCGATGTAGCCGGAGGCCAGCAGGGTGCCCGAGCTGCGGTCGCCCGCGGCGGTGCGTTCCTCGGCGTTCAGCTTGGCGTACTGCGGCAGCTTGTTGTTGCGGCGGTCGGCCAGCCAGCGCACCGCGCCGCCGACCGCGATCGGCAGCGTCGACACCAGCGGCAGGTAGACCCCTACCGAGAAGGCCAGCGCCTGGATCCCGGCCAGTTCCAGCACCACCGAGATCATCACGCCGAACAGCACCAGCGTCCAGGGCAGCTCGCGGTCGAGTATGCCCTTGATGATGTAGGACATCAGCACCGCCTTGGGCGCATCGTACTTCTTCACTTCCGTGCCGTCCGGGCGCTTGTCGTAGTGGCCGTTGATGCCCGGGTCGACCAGGTAGGCCAGCTTGCCGTCGTCGGCCACCAGGTACTTCCCGGCCGGGCCGCCGACCGCGTCCGTCTTGCGCCACACTTTATAGGTGTTGTTGTCGGTTTCCGCCTGCGGGCCCTGCAGCCGGGCGGTCTCCGTCAGTTTCGATGCATCGACGACGAGACCCGGCGCGACCTGGGCGGCCGGCACGTAGACGGTGCCGGCATCGTTCAGTTTCAGCAGGATCGGCCCCAGGATCAGGGCCGAGGCGAAGGCGCCGCACAGGATCGCATACTGCTGCAGGCGCGGCGTCGAGCCGACCAGGAAACCGGTCTTCAGGTCCTGCGAGGTGGTGCCCGCGTTGCTGGCGGCGATGCAGACGATGGCGCCCACCGACAGCGCGGTGACGTAATACTGGCCGCCGGTCCAGCCCATGACCAGGAAGATCAGGCAGGTGAACAGCAGCGTGGCCACGGCCATGCCGGAAATCGGGTTCGAGGACGAGCCGACCTCGCCGGTCAGGCGCGAGGACACGGTGGCGAACAGGAAGCCGAACATGAGGATCAGCAAGGCGCCGAGCAGGTTCATGTGCAGCGGCGTGGCGAAGGTGATGATGGCGATGATCGCCAGGCAGCCGATCGCCACCCACTTGAACGGGATGTCCTGGTCAGTGCGCAAGGCGGTGCCACCGGTGCCCTTGCCCCTGCTCATACCAGCCAGCCCCCCCTTCAGGCCGTTCCAGATCGAGGGCAGCGAGCGCACCAGCGAAATCAGGCCGCCTGCCGCCACGGCGCCGGCGCCGATGTAGAGCACATAGGCGTTGCGGATGTCGTCCGGCGACATGTCCTTGATGAGCATCGTTCCAGGCGACAGCGGCACCGTCAGCAGCTCCCCGAAGAACTTGATCATCGGGATCAGCAGCAGATAGGACAGCACGCCGCCGGCCGCCATCGTGAGCGCGATGCGCGGGCCGATGATGTAGCCCACGCCCACCAGTTCCGGCGACACTTCGGCGCCGGCCGAACCGGCCTTCAGGGGCGCGCCGAATTCGAAGTTGGCGACGTCCTTCCAGCCCTTGAGCGAGACGTTGGCCACCTTGTACAGCAGGCCGATGCCGAAGCCGGCGAAGATGATGCCGGCGCGGCGCTTGGCGTCGCGGGCGGCATCGGACCCGGCTTCGCGCACTTCGCCGGCGGCGGCGCGCGAGGTGTCGGTGGCGGCGGCCTTCAGCACCTCGGCGCAGGCGGTTCCTTCCGGGTATTTCAGTTCGCGGTGACCCTCGACGATCATGGTGCGGCGCATCGGGATCATCATCAGGATGCCGAGCAGGCCGCCCAGCACGCCGACCAGCATCACGCGCGAAATTTCGAGGTCGAAACCGAGGATCATGATCGCCGGCATCGTCACGCCCAGGCCGAAGGCGAGCGACTCGCCGGCCGACCCCGCGGTCTGGGTGATGCTGTTCTCCAGGATGGTCGATTCGCGCCCGCCCATCTTCCTGAACATGCCGAACAGGGTGATGGCGATCACCGCCACCGGGATCGAGGCGCTGACCGTCAGGCCGACCTTCAGCACCAGGTAGAGCGAGGAAGCGCCGAAGATCATGCCCAGCACCACGCCCATCACGAGGGCGCGGATCGTGAACTCGGGCAGTTGCGCGTTCGCTGGAATGTAGGGCTTCACGCCGGCGGCGCCGGGAACAGATTCGGGATCGTAGGGCATCGGGGTTCTTTCAGATTCTAAAACGCCGAGCTTCTGGAAGCACCCAGGGCAAGGCGCGGCGTCGAAGACAGTACGCCGGTACGGCGAGCCGATGCAACGCAGCCCTGGGTGCTTCCAGAAGCTCGGCGCGGGCCTGAAGGCGAGACTATGGCATACGCTTGACGGGAAGAAAAGCGGATTATAATGCCCCGCCCGGCCCGTCTTTTTGCGCGGCCCCCAGCAGGAGAACACGTCTTGACCAAGCCTTACCAGTCCTTCCGGCCGATCCCGCCGCGTCGCCAGCAGGGTTTCATTTTCTTCATCCTCGCGGGCATCGTCCTCGCGATCGCCGGCGTGGCCGTCTGGCTCCTGTTCGCGATCCTGCCGAACGTGCCTTCGATCGACGCCGTCACCGACTACAAGCCGAAGATCCCGCTGCGCATCTACACCGCCGACAATGTCCTGATCGGCGAATTCGGCGAGGAGCACCGCGACTTCGTGCCGATCGCGCAGATCCCGCCGATGATGAAGAACGCCGTGCTGGCCATCGAGGACGCGCGCTTCTACGAACACAAGGGCATCGACTGGATGGGCGCGGCGCGTGCCGTGGTGTCCAACGTGCGCGGCGGGTTCGGTTCCGGCGGCGCCTCGACCATCACGATGCAGGTGGCGCGCAACTTCTTCCTCTCGCGCGAGAAGTCCGTGTCGCGCAAGTTCAACGAAATCCTGCTGGCCAAGAAGATCGAGGACGCGCTCACCAAGGACCAGATCCTCGAGCTGTATATGAACCAGATCTACCTCGGCCAGCGCTCCTACGGCTTCGCCAGCGCGGCGCGCAGCTATTTCGGCAAGAAGCTCGACCAGCTGACGATTGCGGAAACCGCGATGCTGGCCGGCCTGCCGCAGAACCCCTCGCGCAACAACCCGGCCGTCAACATGAAGAGCGCCAAGGCGCGCCAGGAACAGGTGCTGCGCCGCCTGCGCGACCTCGGCCATATCGACGCGGCGCAGTACGCCCAGGCGGTCGGCGAGACGATGCGCGTGCACGCCCGCCCGAAGGAATTCGGCACCCACGCCCAGTATGTGGCCGAACTGGCGCGCCAGACGGTGTTCGCCCAGTACGCCGAAGAGTCGTACACGCGCGGCATCAAGGTCACGACCACCATTGTCTCGGCGGACCAGGAAGCGGCCTACGATTCGGTGCGGCGCAACGTGCTGGCTTATGACGCCCGCCACGGCTACCGCGGCCCGGAGGCGCGCATCGAACTGCCGGGCGACGAAACGGAGCGCGAGGAAGCGATCGCCGAGGCGCTGCAGAAGCGCCCGTCGAGCGACGGCCTGGTGCCGGCGCTGGTGCTCGCCAGCTCGCCCAAATCGGTGAAGGTGACCACGCTCGACGAGGACAGCATCACGATTACCGGCGCCGGCCTGAAATTCGCCGCGGCCGGCCTGTCCGGCAAGGGCAAGGAATCGCAGCGCATCGCGCCGGGCGCGATCATCCGCATCACGAAGGCGGGCAACAGCGGCGGCAAATCCGGCTGGGCCATCACCCAGGTGCCGCAGGTGGCGGCGGCGTTCGTCGCGCTTGATGCGGACACCGGCGCCTACCAGGCCCTGGTCGGCGGCTTCGACTACAACCTGCAGAAGTTCAACCACGTGACCCAGGCCTGGCGCCAGCCGGGTTCGACGCTCAAGCCCTTCGTGTATTCCGCGGCTGTCGCGAAAGGCTATTCGCCGGGCGCCCTGATCCTCGACGCCCCGCTCGAGATGGAAGGCGAGAACGCGGGCGCGACCTGGTCGCCGCAGAACGACGACGGCGAGTACAAGGGACCGATCACGATTCGCCAGGCGCTGACCGGGTCGCGCAACGTGCCGTCGGTGCGCCTGCTGCGCGCGATCGAAGTGCCCTACGCTCACGATTACCTGGGCAAGTTCGGCTTCGACGTGGCGCGCCATCCGCGCAACTACACCATGGTGCTCGGCACGGGCGCGGTGACGCCGCAGCAGATGGCGAGCGCCTATGCGGTCTTCGCCAACGGCGGCTACGCGGTGAAACCCTGGCTGATCGCGAAGATCGAGGACGGCGACGGCACGGTGCTGTTCGAGGCCGAACCGCCGGCGCCGCGCCAGGAAAGCGCGCGCGTGCTGGACGCGCGCAACGCCTGGATCACCGACGGCATGCTGCGCGACGTCGCGCAGCGCGGCACCGGTGCCGCCGCGGGCAAGCGCCTGGGACGGGGCGACATCGCCGGCAAGACCGGCACCACGAGCGACGCCGTCGACGGCTGGTTCGCCGGCTACGGCGCCAACGTGGTGGGCGTGGCCTGGATGGGCTACGACGAGCCGCGTTCGCTCGGCGGACGCGAATTCGGTTCCACCCTGGCCCTGCCGATCTGGCTCGACTACATGGAAGTGGCCCTGGCCAAGCGTCCGGTAACGGAGCGCCCCGAGCCGGAAGGCGTGCTGCGCGAGAACGACGACTGGATCCTGGCCGAGTACGCCGAGTGGCCGCAGCTGCGGACGGTCGACGTCGACCCGGCCCCCCTGCCGGCTGCGGCCCAGCCCGACGAGGTCATCGACGAGGAAGACGAGGAACTGCACCCGCGCGCCGACAGCGTGGCGGTGCCCCCACCCGCACCTGCACCGCCCCCCGCGCCCGCCAATCCGGTCTTCGTGCCGGCCCAGTAAGCGCCCTGCCCGCTGCAGCGCCGGCGACCGGCGCGCAGTCCCCCAATGCCCGGAGCGTTCCGGGCGTTCGGATCAGGGCCGCTTCAAATGGCCGCTCAACTGGCCGCTCAACTGGCTGCTCAACTGGCCGATAACTGGCCGCTCAGTTGGCCAATCACGCTCGCCACCTTGGTCGTAATGACATCGACTGCCGGGCCGTTCGCGCCGTGCGGCAGGATGACGTCGGCGTGGCGCTTGGTCGGCTCGATGAATTGCTTGTGCATCGGGCGTACCGTTTCCAGGTACTGGTTGACGATGCTCTCCACCGTGCGGCCGCGTTCGTTGATATCCCTTTGCATGCGGCGGATGAAGCGCACGTCGGGCGCGGTGTCGACAAAGATCTTCAGCGACATCATGTTGCGCAAGTCCGCGTCATACAGGGCGAACAGGCCTTCGATCACGATGACCGGGGCGGGTTTGACCGGAATGGTCTTGCTCGAGCGGTTGTCGATCGTGAAGTCGTACTCCGGCATCTCGATCGCTTCGCCATTGCGCAAGGCCTGGACGTGCTGTACCAGCAGTGGCCAGTCGAAGGCCTGCGGATGGTCGTAATTCTGCTTGCGTCGCACTTCCGGGGTGAGGTCGGACTGGTCGCGGTAGTAATCGTCCTGCATCACGACCGAGACCACATCGGCGCCGAAGGACGCCAGTACTTGCTGGGACACCGTTGACTTGCCACTGCCGCTTCCGCCGGCGACACCAATGACGAACGGTTGGAAGGCAGGTTGGAAGGAATTCTGATTCATCCCCGAATGATACCGGAGCGGCGACCGAACCGACAGGGGCCGCTTGCACCGGGATGCGGTGTTCGGCCATCCCGCAACGCCTGCCTGGGGGGGCGCGCCCCATGCTTCAAGGACGACAGGCGGTGGTCCTGGCGTTCGCTGTCATTCCCAGGCGTCGATGATCCAGTCCGCCGGCTTGCCGCCCGGCTGGCGCGGCAGCGCCGGGCCGAAGGACCAGGCGGCCGGGCACTCGGGCACGCTCAGGCGTTCGCCGACCCAGCCCGACAAGGCCGCGCGCAGGGTCGCCGCATCCCCTGCCCCCGCGGCCGGCACCACGAAGGCCTTCAGGCGCGCGCCCTCGTCAGGGCGCATCGGGCGCACCACGCACTCGGCGACCGCGGGATGCATCGCCACCACCTCGGCCACGTAGGCCGGAAACACGTTGGTGCCGCCGACCTGCACCGCGTTGTCGATGCGCCCATCCGGCAGGAAGCGCTCCGGCCCGCTCCATACCAGACGGTCCTGCAGCGCATGCCGTTCGACGATGCCGTCCGCCCCGACACGTTCCAGCGTATCGCCGGCGTGCGCCCGCCGCCAGTACGGCAGCAGCCGGTACGGCTCGCCGGCGCCGCCCCCCTCGCGCCAGCCAACGCCGGCCGTCTCCGAGCTGCCGTAGACCTGCAGCAGGCGCAGGCCGCCCTCCATCAGCGTGCGCGCGACCGGACCCGGGCAGGGCGCGGTCGAGCTCACGCCGATCACGTCGGGCGGAAAGCGTGGCGCGGTGGCCGCCACCTGCGCCCAGAAATCTGGGTGCGCCACCACCAGGTCGCCCGGCAGCAGCCGGGCCGCCAGCGAGGCCGGCGAAGCCATCCGGACATCCTGCACCGGCAGCGCGGCGCCATGGGCTTGCGGCAGCAGCACCGTGAACAGGAAACCATAGATATGGTGGCCAGGGACCGCGCCCAGGATGCGGCGGCGGCCCGGCACCAGTTGCGCCAGCGCGTCGACTTCCTGCCACAGGTTCGCAAGCGCATGCGCGCAGCGCTTCGGCGCGCCCGAGCTGCCGGAAGTACGGAACACGAGCTCGCGGTCGTCGCGTTCCAGGCTGGCGCGCGCCGTGTCGATCCAGTCGGCCAGCACGGGACGCCCGAGCAGGGCGTCGGCCATGCCGGCCCGGCCGAAGCCGAGCAGGTCGCCGAGGGCGGTGGCCGCGCCCATCAGGTCGAGCGAGTCGGCGCCGAGGTCGGCCGCGAGATCGAGCGCGTCCGGCCACGGCTGCGGCGGCAGGACGCGCCCGGGACGCCCCTGCGCCAGCTCGGCCGCGACGAGGTCGCGTACCACGCGCGCCAGGGCCGGCCGCTCCCGCCACCAGGGCGCATGCTCCTTGCTGTCCATGCTATCCATTTCTATAAGTAAAATGGGCGGATGGTGACAGCGGCAGGCGAATCCTGTCAACCGCGGGCTAGAATTGTGTCTTTCGCCCGCGCGCGCGATTGACACCCGTGCCCGTCCGTGCCAACATTTAGTTTCCGCAAATCAAGTTTATTTGGTTTGCCTCCACACGAGATCCTACATGACCAGCGTTTCCCCAGCTTTCGATTCCCGCGGCCTGGCCGACTTCCTCGACGCCTGCAGCCCGGAGCAGCTCGATGCGCTCGGCTTCGGCGTGATCGGCTTCGATGCCGACGCCCTCGTACAGCGTTACAACGCCGTCGAATCCGAGTCCGCCGGCCTGTCGCCGCAACGCGTGATCGGCGAGCCGCTGTTCACCAACGTCGCGCCCTGCCTGAACAACTTCATGGTTGCCCAGCGCTTCGAGGACGCCGCGACGGATGCCAGCGAGCTCGACGACACGATCGATTACGTGCTGACCCTGCGCATGCGCCCGATCAAGGTCAAGCTGCGCCTGCTCGCCGGCCCGGGCAGCGCCCACCGCTACGTCCTGGTGCAGCGCCGGTGATCCCGATCGACGACGGCATCGCGGCCCTGCGCGCCGAACACGAGGCGCTGATGCAATTTTTGTATCTTGCACCAGTGGGACTGGTGCAAGCGGGGGTCGACGGCGAGATCGTCATGATCAACCCGGTCTCGGCCCAACTCCTGATGCCGCTGTCGCCGGACGGCAACCTGACCAACCTGTTTACCGCCCTGGAAGACGTGGCGCCGGACCTGCGCCTGCAGTGTGCACACTACCCGCGCAAGCACGGCATGGTGTTCGAAGGACTGCACATCCACCTGCGCGCGGCCGGCCCGCACCCCACCACGCCGCAGATCCTGTCGCTGACCCTGCTGAAGCTCGACGACGCGCGGATCATGGCCGTGATCAAGGACGTCACCGCCGAAGTGCGGCGCGAACGCCAGCTGCGCCAGAGCGATGCCTGGCTGAACGCCATCCTGACCCGCATCAGCGACTACGCGCTGGCCGCGCTCGACCGCCAGGGCCGCCTGTGCGACTGGAACGAGAGCATCGCCCGCGTGGCCGGCTTCGGCGAACACGTGATCGGGTCGCCCTATTCGATCTTCTATCCGGCTGACGCGATGACGCCCGAGCACCTGCTCGACCGCCTGCGCGAAGCCGACCAGAACGGCTGGAGCATGGATGAGGGCCTGCGCCTGCGCGCCGACGGCAGCCAGTTCTGGGGCAGCCTGCTGATCGCGCCCCTGCCCGACCGCGACGCCTTCGATCTCGCCGGCCTGGCCGATGACCCGCAGGCGCCGGCCTACTGCCTGATCCTGCGCGACATCAGCGACAAGCGCGCCGCCAGCGAGCAGCGGCGCCGGGCGGCGTTCTGCGACCACCTCACGGGGCTGGCGAACCGCCGCGCCTTCTTCGAGGCGGCCGAGCTGGAACTCGACCGTGCCGCCCACACCCCGCGCCCGCTGGCGCTGGTGCTGTTCGACGCCGACCACTTCAAGCACATCAACGACCGCCATGGCCATCCGGCGGGCGACCGCGTGCTGTGCGACCTCGCCAACGCCCTGCGCGACACCTTCCGCGCGGTCGACACCGTGGCACGCCTGGGCGGCGAGGAATTCGCCGTGCTGCTGCCCTCGACCGCCCTGGCCCAGGCGCTGGCCGTCGCCGAGCGCCTGTGCACGGCCGTCTCGACCCGCCTGGTGGCCGTCGACGGCGCCGAGATCGCCTATACCGTCAGCGCCGGCGTCGCCGTGCTTGATGGTCACATGGGGGACATCGGCGCCAGCGGCGGTATCGACGACCTCATCAAACGCGCCGACCGGGCGCTCTACCATGCAAAATCCGCAGGGCGCAACCGTGCCGCCGCCTGGACGCCCGACCTGCCTGCCGATGAAACCACTCCTCAGCGAAGCCGACATGCAGGTTGAGCAGATCGGCGCCTACGAGGCGCTCGTGCAGTTCCTGTACCGCGCCCCGATCGGGCTGGTGCAGACCGACCTTGCCGGAACGGTCGACATGCTCAACCCGATGGCCTCGAACCTCCTGATGCCGCTCGCGCGTGACGGCGGCCTCGACAACCTGTTCGCCGTACTGGACGGCGTCGCGCCGCAGGTGAAACAGATGGCCGACGCCTTCGACCAGCACTCGGGCGTGGTCTGCGACGCCCTGCGCGTGCCGCTCGAAGCCGGCACGGCGCCCGGCGCACCGCAGATGTTGTCGATCAGCCTGCTGAAGCTCGATCCGGAACGCCTGATGGCGGCCATCAGCGACGCCACGCTGGAGACGCAGCGCGAACAGGAAACCCTGCGCCGGCGCCTGCGCAGCGCCGCCCGTACCGACGCGCTCACGCGCCTGCCGAACCGCGCGGCCGCGCGCGACCAGCTGCAGGGCCTGCTCGACCGCGGCGCCAGGAAGGAGGCGCGCATGGACGGGCAAAACCGCGGGCAGGACCACGGGTTTGCGCTGCTGTTCCTGAACTGCGACCGCTTCCGCCAGATCAACGACACGCTCGGCCAGTCGCTGGGCGACCGCCTCCTCACCGGGATCGGCGAGCGCCTGCTGGGCGCGCTGGTCGACCGCATGCGCGCCGGCGGCCTGCCGCCGCACGGCAGGCTCGATCCGGCCGCGGGCGGGGCCGGCCTGGTCGCACGCGTCGGCGGCGACGAATTCATCGTGCTGCTCGAGGGCCTGCGCCATCAGGACGAAGCCGAGCGCCTGGCCCTGCGCCTGCTCGACGCGCTGGCGCGGCCCCACGACCTGGACGGCCACGAAGTGCCCTGCCGCGCCAGCATCGGCGTATTCTGGGGCGACTGCGCGGGCACTGGCGGGGGCTGCGACGCCGACGAAGTGATCCGCGACGCCAGCATTGCGATGATCGAGGCCAAGCGCGCCGGCGGCGCCCGCCACGTCGTGTTCGAGCGCGCCATGCGCGAACGCGCCGAACGCCGGGCCGACATCGAAGCGCAGCTGCGCCTGGCGCTGCTGGAGGAGCAGCTGTTCGTCGTCTACCAGCCGGTGGTCGGCCTCGACCCGGACGGCGGCACCGATCACGCGGCCGGGGTCGAAGCCCTGGTGCGCTGGCAGCATCCGACGCGCGGCCTGGTGCCGCCCTTCGACTTCATCGGCGTGGCCGAGGAATGCGGCCTGATCGACCAGATCGGCGACTTCGTGCTCGCGCGCGCCTGTAGCGACTTCATGCGCTGGCGGGCGGCGCTGGGCGACAACGCCCCGCGCCTGATGGCGGTGAACCTGTCGCGCGCCCAGCTGTCCCAGCCTGACTGGACCGAGAAAGTGGCCGCCACGCTGGCGCGCACGGGCATGCCGGCGGAAAACCTGCAGCTGGAAGTCACCGAGAGCCTCGCCGCCCAGGACGAGCAGACCCAGCTACGCCTGCATGAACTGAAAGCGCTCGGCATCAAGCTGGCGCTGGACGACTTCGGCACCGGCTATTCCTCGCTGTCGAGCCTGCACCTGTTGCCGGTCGACACCGTCAAGATCGACCGCTCCTTCGTCTGCAAGGCGGACACCAGCCACCATCACCGGGTACTGATCGAGGCCACCGTGAAGGTGGCCCAGAGCCTGGGCATGAACACGGTAGCCGAGGGCATCGAAACCGAAGCACAGCTCGACGCCGTGCGCGCCCAGCATTGCGCCAAGGGCCAGGGCTACCTGTTCAGCCGGCCGCTCGCCTCGGATGCGCTGATGGCCTGGATCCGGGAACGGCGCGGCGCCTGATCGCCCTGCGGCGACGTGGCGCCGCGTCCACGCGTCGCCGCCAACATCCTCCATTCAGCCCGCGTCCGCGCCGTCCTACAGCGCCACCCGCGTGTTTCCTATAGCGGCCTTCGCATCCCCGCCCCATCATGGAAACCTGTCATTACTCCGAGAGGATAACCATGAAGCGACTCACGACAGCGATCCTGCTGGCCGCCTGTGCCGGCCTCGCCGGCTGCAGTACCACCGGTAGCGGCGACGCGATGGAAACGAGCATCTCGGGCAGCTCGAGCGGCTCGATGACCAGCGGCAGTACGGGCGCCGCCGGCGCAAATCCTACCTCCGGCACCACCGGCGCAACCGATGCCACTGCCGGCGCCGTCCAGGGTGCGAACGCGGCCACGACAGGCGAGCGCCGCTGAGTTCTACCCGGATTCGATATTAACTGTCCGGTTTCTCCTACAAAAACGCCCGCTCCCTTCCTATAGTGAACGGAACAGAGCGCTCCCATGATGAAGACCTCACACAACCAAGGAGGAAAAATAATATGAAACGCACCACTCTGAGCGTGATCCTGGCAGGCCTGATGGGCCTGGGCCTGGCTGCATGCAGCTCCACCGGCACCTCGAGCGACACCTCGTCGGGCACCAGCGCCTCGGGTTCGATGGGCACCAGCGGCGGCACTTCAGGTTCGACCTCAGGCACCTCCGGCGCGACCGGTACCTCGTCGGGCACCACCGGCACCTCGGGCGCTACCGGCACCACGGGTACCTCGGGCATGTCGGGCAGCACTGGTACGACGGGCACGACCGACACCAGCGGGACGTCGGGCACCACCACCGGCACCGGCCGCTAAGCTTCCTGTTTTTGCGCGGCACGCCTTTCCGGCGTGTCGCCGGGCCGGGCTTTCCGGCCTCCCCCTTCCTTTCTTCCTCGCGTCTTCCTCACGTTTGCCGCATTGTCGGGCATTCTCCTCTCGAGCTTCATCCTTGTTGTCAGGTAAAATCGGATATCCCATGGCCGAGGCTTCCCGACGATGAAAAACTGGTTAGCGCGCTGGTTCGGTGGCGCTCCACGACGCGGCGAGCCTGCGCCCGCCCCGCAAGCGGCAGCCGGCGTTGCCTCCCCCGCCCCCGTACTTGCGGCCCGCAGCGCCAGCGACAGCAAGGCCCAGGTCGACCTGGCCTTTTACCGCTGGCTGGCCGGCAGCGCCGGCGCCGATGCGCCGCCCGCCACCGAACGCCTGATCCTCGATGAACTCGGGCGGCTGGCGGACGCGCCGGACAAGGCGGCCGAGCTGGTCCCGCGCGTGCCAGCCGTCATTCCCGCATTGCTGCGCAGCCTGCGCGACGAAAACGTTTCCGGGGCCGAGCTGTCGCACATGGTGGCGCAGGATGTCGTGCTGGTGGCCGAAGTCGTGCGCGAGGCGAACAGCCCGTATTACCGGCCGCCTTCGCCGATACGCAACATCGAAGGCGCGGTCATGCTGCTCGGCCAGAATGGCCTGCGCATGCTGCTGGCGCGGGTCGCCTTCCGGCCCGTGATCGGCATGCAGGCCGGACGTTTCGCCAGGCTCGTCGCTCCGCAGGTGTGGCGCCAGTCGGAAAAATGCGCCCTGGCCGCCGGTACGCTGGCGCCCCATTTCGGCGTGGATCCGTTCGAAGCCTATCTTGCCGGCCTGGTGCGGAACGTGGGGCTGATCGTCGCCTTCCGGCTGGTCGATCAAATCTATAGCGAGGACGTGCTGCCGCGCTCGGATGCGTTCAGCGCCATGCTGCTCGGCCATGCGCGCCAGCTGGCAGGCGGCATCGCACGCCAGTGGGCGTTCCCCGACAGCGTGGCCGATGCCGTCGCCGACGGCCCCGGCGCCCTCGGTGCCGTGCTGGCGGCGGCCGACGCACTGTCGAAGCTGCGCCTGCTGGTCGACGTCGGCGCGCTGGCGCCCGACGATCCGCTGGTGGCAGCCGGCGTCGGCCCGCGCTTGCGCCCGATATTCGATCAACTGCGTGACCATGAGGAGGATTGATGCCGTTCCCGATCGAACAAAAGCTCGTCATCGGCGTGGCTTCCAGCGCCCTGTTCGACCTGTCCGAGTCGCATCAGGTCTACCTCGACGAGGGGCCCGACGAATACCGCCTCTACCAGGAACAGCACCTGGACGCCATCCTCGGCAAGGGCGTCGCCTTTCCCTTCATCCGGCGCTTCCTGAACATCAATAAATGTTTCCCGCGCCAGTCGCCGGTCGAGGTGGTTTTGTTTTCGCGTAACTCGCCGGAGACCCGACTGCGTGTGATGCGTTCGACGCCCACTACGGCCTCGACATCTCGCGCGCCGCCTTCATGGCGGGTAAATCGCCCTACGCTTACCTGCCCGCCTTCAACGCCTCCCTGTTCCTGAGTGCCAACGAGGAAGACGTGAAAAGCGCGATCGCCGTCGACTATCCGGCGGGTCTGATCCTGCCTTCCCGGATCGCCGTCGAGGACGACGACCTCGAGCTGCGCGTCGCCTTCGATTTCGACGGCGTGCTGGCCGACGACGAATCGGAAACGGTCTTCAAGCGCAACAACGACCTGGACGAGTTCCACGCGCACGAAACCCTGCACATGGGACGCCCGCACGGGCCGGGCCCGCTGGCGGACCTGTTCCAGAAGCTGGCCATGATGCAGCGGCTGGAAGAGCGCGCCCGGCGCCGCGACGCCGGCTATCGGCGCATCGTGCGCATCGCCATCATCACCGCGCGCAATGCGCCTTCGCACGAACGGGTAGTGAACACGCTGAAAAGCTGGGGCGTGTCGGCCGACGAAACCTTCTTCCTCGGCGGCATGGACAAGTCGCGCGTGCTGTCGGTATTCAAGCCGCACATTTTCTTCGACGACCAGATGGCGCACCTGCGCGCCTCGCCGGGCGGGACCATTCCAATGGTGCACGTGCCCTTCGGTATTGCCAACCGGCGCGAAGAGGCCTGACGCGCTGCCTGTTTACAACAAAAGAAGCGCCATGGCAACAGTTGTACCTGCTCCCGCTCGCGTTGGATATGTGGCGTCGCGTATGATGTGGGGTAACAATCACGACACCCTTCTTCTTTTTCAATGACAATCGATTCGGATAATCAAGATCTCACGTTCGACATGGTAGCGGCCGCGGCCGGCGGTTTGCAGGACGCCGGCGAGCCGGTGACGATCGACGCATTACGGGCCGCGCTCGGCACCGGTTCGCCGGCCGCCATCGGACGCCACCTGCTGGCCTGGCGTGCGGCCCAGCCGCAACCCGCGGCGCCGCGCCCGGAAATGCCCGCCTCGCTCGTCGCCGAGCTGGGGAAATGGGCGGAACAGTTTGCCACCCAGGCCGGCGCCGGCGCCCGCGAGGCGCTGGCCCAGGCCGGACGCGACATGGAAGAGATGCTGGACGCAAGCGCCCAGCTCGAGGCCGAGCGCGACGGCCTGCGTGCCGAGGCCGACGGCGCCGCGGCGGCGCGCGCCCACGCCGAAGCCATGGCGGCCGAGCGCAACGAGGAGATCGAACGGCTGAACGCCGAGCTGCGCAACGCGCGCCAGGTCGCGATGGACGCGCTGGTGAGCAAGGCGAAGGACCAGCTGGCGATCGACGGCAAGGACGCCCAGCTGGCCGACCTGCGCGCCCAGCTCGAGCGCAATGTGGCGGCCTCGGCGACCCAGTCCGATGCCCGCCTCGCCGCCGAAATGGAACTGGTCGGCGCGGTCACCGCGCGCGACAGCCTGGCCCAGGAACTCAAGGACATGCGGGCCCAGCTGGCAGCCTCGCTGTCCGAGCGCACCGCCCTGCGCGCCGAGCTGGAAACCCTGCGCGCACGCGTGCCGAAGTAAGCATCGAGCAAAACAGCGAGCAAGACCGGTCCGTTCACATCACCTTAGGCCAAACGCATCCTCTCTGGACCAGTGCGCGGCTATCCTCTGAACTCTTCAATTCATTCAGGGGTGATCATGAACAAACCAGCAGGCTTGCTGTTGTTGCTCGCCGCCGCCGCGGCGTGGGCGGCCGATCCAGCTCCGGCAGGCAGGGAGCGCAGTGCCGCGCAGGGCGAGGCAATCGCCTTCTGGTCCGCGGGCTATACCGGTGCCGACTTATCCAAGGACGACTTTGGCTGCCCACGCCCCGAGCTGCCGGCGGTCCCGCATGCGGCTGGGCAAACCCAGGAGGTCGACCAGGCCATCGCGGGATGGGAAGAATGCCATGCGGGCTACATGGCAAGGCTGTTGGCCACCCCTGCCGAGGCGCTGATTCCTGCCGCCGTGCTGGCCGCGATGACGCCGGCCGAGCGTGCGCAGGCCCGCGCCCATGTGCAGGCGATCCAGGCCCGGGTTGCCGCGGCCGCGCAAGCGTATGCCGCGTCGACGATGGCACGCCATGCGACCTGGCGCGGGGCGACTGTGGAACATATTGTGCAGGAACATGTCGCGCCGGACAGCAGGCGCGGCGCTGTTCGCAAGGCGAAGTTCACCACCAGGACACAATAGTCCGGCCGCCGCGAATAAAGCGCAGTACCGCCGGCCGGGTTTCCCGTCGGTTCGTCTTCAGACAAGGCGTCGCTCAGGGCGTGACCGACGCCGTGCGCTTCAGGCAGCGCAACGTGAAGGTCGAGCGCGTGTGCTTGACGCCAGGCAGTTTATACAGCTTCTGGCGCAGGAAGCGCTCGTAGCCCTCGGTGCCCGACACCGCCACCTTGATCAGGTAATCGTACTCGCCCGACAGCAGGTAGGCCTCCATCACCTCGGGCAGCTCCGCCAGGGCATCGGAAAAGGCCTGGAATATCTCGTCGTCGTGGCGGTCGACCGTCACCTCGATGATGACGGTATCGGGCAGGCCGAGCGTGCGCTGGTCGAGCACGGCGACGTAGCCCCGGATGTGCCCCGTTTCCTCCAGCGCGCGCACCCGGTGCCAGCAGGGCGTCGGCGACAGGTTCACCGTCTCGGCCAGCTTCTGGTTGCTGATGCGGCCGTCCTTGCTGAGCGTACGCAGTATCTTGCGGTCGATCTCGTCGAGCACCCCGTCCTTCATTCCAACACTTCCTCCCGGTATTGCCGCGTAACATAGATAGTCCTTATCTATTTTAACTGATCCGTAGCAGAGTCTTCGCGAAAAGCCCCTAAAGCACCGGAAAGACGAAAGAACATTCTTTGTGCACCGCAGTAAAATGCTGCTTTACCATCGCCGCCCCATGTTCACATGCCCCGCAACGGGCTTACCCGTGATTTTTGCGGTCGCAGCATTTTCGTTTCGGAGTCTTTGTGTCAGAAGCAGTTTCACGGTCAGGACTTGGTTACGGGGATGATTCCCTGTCAGCCGAACTGTCGCTCATGCTGGTCACTCCCGCGCTGTTCGCCGCCAACCTGCTGGTCGCACGCTGGGCCGAGAGTGCCGCCCTGCCGCCGCTGTTCCTCGCCTTCGGCCGCTGGGCGCTGGCCTTCGCCATCCTGCTGCCGACGGTCGGCCCGCGCCTGTGGGCGCTGCGTCATATGCTGGCCGCGAATTGGTCCCGATTGCTGCTGCTGGCCGGCCTCGGCATGGGCCTGGCGGTCGGGCCGCAGTACGTGGGCGCCCGCGAGACGAGCGCGGCCAACATTGCCATCATCTTCGCCGCCTGCCCGGCCCTGGTCACGCTGCTCGAAACCCTGGTCTGGAAGGTGCCGCTGTCGAAGAACCAGGCCGGCGGCATGCTGCTGGCCATCCTGGGCATCGCCATCGTGCTCACGCGCGGCGACCTGACCGCGCTCAGCCAGCTGGCGTTCGGCCGCGGCGACCTGTGGGTCGTGCTGGCCGCCTGCGGCTGGTCGCTGTACACGGTGCTGGGCAAGCGCCTGCCGCTGCCGCCGATGCCGCCGGCCGTCAAGCTGGCCGCGCTGATCGGCGGCGGCGCGCTGGTGCTGGCGCCCTTCGCCGCCTTCGAGGGTGCGCTCGGCGGCCTGCCCGACTTCGGCGACGCGCGCCTGTACGCCGCACTCGGCTTCCTGGCCGTGGTCCCGAGCCTGGGCGCCTATTTCTGCTTCGACCGCCTGGTGGCGGTGGCCGGGCCGGCGCGGGCCAGCATGTCGCTCTACCTGATCCCCCTGTTCGCCACGCTGGCGGCCTGGCCGCTGCTGGGCGAAGCGCCGCACCTCTACCATGCGGCCGGCTTCGGCATCATCCTGGCGGGCGTCGCGCTGGCGGGCATGCGCCGCCGTTGATGCAAAAACAATGCGGCCCCGGGGCGCCGCCCCGCGCCGCGCGGCAAAGGACCTGTCGCTTCGTCTATAATGGACGACCCATCGGCCCGACTGCGAACTGCCCGCCTGCATGCCTTTCGACCTCAACAAGCACCTTCCCAAACCCGGTAACCGTTTCGTCCTGCCAGCGCTTGCCGGCTCCTCCGACGCCTATGCGCTGGCCGTCGCCGGTCTCGCCTTCAAGGCACAGAAACAGATGCTCACCGTCGTCGTGGCCAACGCCAGCGACGGCCAGCGCCTGCTCGACGAGATTCCCTGGTTCGCCGACGGCAAACTCTCCTGCCACCTGCTGCCGGACTGGGAAACCCTGCCCTACGACGCCTTCTCTCCGCACCAGGACCTGGTGTCCGAGCGCCTGGCGACGCTGCACGAGATCCGCAACGGCCAGTGCGACGTGCTGGTGGTACCCGCCACCACCGCGCTGGTGCGCCTGGCGCCACCGTCCTTCCTCGCCGCCTACACCTTCTTCTTCCGCCAGGGCGAGCACCTGGACGAGGCGAAACTCAAGGCCCAGCTGACGCTGGCCGGCTACAGCCACGTGTCGCAGGTGATGTCGCCGGGCGAATACTCGGTGCGCGGCGGCCTGATCGATCTGTTCCCGATGGGCTCGGCCCTGCCCTACCGCCTCGACCTGTTCGGCGACGAGATCGAGACCCTCCGCACCTTCGACGCCGACACCCAGCGCTCGCTGTATCCGGTGAAAGAGGTGCGCCTGCTGCCGGGCCGCGAATTCCCGATGGACGAAGCGGCCAGGACCGCTTTCCGCAGCCGCTGGCGCGAGCGCTTCGAGGGCGACCCTTCGCGTTCGCCGATCTACCGCGACATCGGCAGCGGCATCGCCTCGGCCGGCATCGAATACTACCTGCCGCTGTTTTTCGAAGAAACGGCCACGCTGTTCGACTACCTGCCGGAGGACAGCCCGCTGGCCCTGGTCGGCGACATCGAGGCTGCGATCGGGCGCTTCTGGACGGACACCGAATCGCGCTACCGCTTCCTCAAGAGCGACCGCGAACGCCCGCTGCTGGAGCCGCGCGAGCTGTTCCTCTCCAGCGAGCAGTTCTTCACCTGCGCGAAACCGCACGGCCGCTGGAACATAGGGAGAGGAAACAGCCCGCAAGTTCCCGGCAGTGCCGGGAACGTTGCTTCCGAACTGTCGGCGCCGATCCCCGACATCGCCGTCAACCGGCGCCTGGAAGACCCGCTCGCCAACCTGCGCGCGTATCTCGCGCGTACCGGCTGCCGGGTGATGATCTGTGCCGAGTCGAACGGCCGCCGCGAAACGCTGCAGCAGTACTTCAACGAATACAAGCTGGACCTGGCTTCGGTCGAAGGCTTCGAGGGCATGCGGGCCAGCGGCGCGAAAGTCGCGCTCGGCGTGGCGCCGCTGCAGGCCGGCTTCGAACTGCTGGAAGAATCGAGCGGCTGCATCGCCTTCATCACCGAGACCGAACTGTATGCCGGTTCGGGCCGCCGCGCCGGCAAGAAGAAGCAGGAAGCGACCAGCCAGGTCGAGTCGATGGTGCGCGACCTGTCGGAACTGAAGATCGGCGACCCGGTCGTGCACATCAACCACGGCATCGGCCGCTACATGGGCCTGATCAGCATGGACCTGGGCGAAGGCGAGATGGAATTCCTGCACCTGGAATACGCCAAGGACACCAAGCTCTATGTGCCGGTATCGCAGCTGCACGTCATCTCCCGGTACTCGGGGACCTCGCCCGAGGATGCGCCGCTGCACACCCTCGGTTCCGGCCAGTGGGACAAGGCCAAGCGAAAAGCCGCCGAGCAGGTGCGCGACACCGCCGCCGAGCTGCTGAACCTGTACGCCCGCCGTGCCGCGCGCCAGGGCCATGCCTTCGAATATTCAAGCATCGACTACGAGAACTTCGCCCAGAGCTTCGGCTTCGATGAGACGCCCGACCAGGCCGAGGCGATCGCCAACGTCATCAAGGACATGACCTCCGGCCGGCCGATGGACCGCCTGGTGTGCGGCGACGTCGGCTTCGGCAAGACCGAAGTCGCCCTGCGCGCCGCCTTCATCGCCGTCATGGGCGGCAAGCAGGTCGCGATCCTGGCCCCGACGACGCTCCTGGCCGAGCAGCACGCGCAGACCTTCGCCGACCGCTTCGCCGACTGGCCCGTGAAAATCGCCGAACTGTCGCGCTTCAGGACAGGAAAAGAAATTAACAATGCGATCAAGGGCATGGCCGACGGCACGCTCGACATCGTGATCGGCACCCATAAACTGCTGTCGCCCGACGTGAAGTTCACGCGCCTGGGCCTGGTCATCATCGACGAGGAACACCGCTTCGGCGTGCGCCAGAAGGAGGCGCTGAAAGCGCTGCGCGCGGAAGTCGACGTGCTGACCCTGACCGCGACCCCGATCCCGCGCACGCTGGGCATGGCGCTGGAGGGCCTGCGCGACTTTTCGATCATCGCCACCGCCCCGCAGAAGCGCCTGGCGATCAAGACTTTTGTCCGCAGCGAGGACGGCTCCATCATCCGCGAGGCCTGCCTGCGCGAACTGAAACGCGGCGGCCAGATCTACTTCCTGCACAACGAAGTCGAGACCATCGAGAACCGCCTCGCCATGCTGCGCGAACTGCTGCCGGAGGCGCGCATCGGCGTGGCCCACGGCCAGATGCACGAACGCGACCTGGAAAAGGTGATGCGCGACTTCGTGGCCCAGCGTTTTAACATCCTGCTGTGCACCACCATCATCGAGACCGGCATCGACGTGCCGACCGCGAACACGATCATCATGCACCGCGCGGATAAATTCGGCCTGGCCCAGCTGCACCAGCTGCGCGGGCGGGTCGGCCGCTCGCACCACCAGGCCTATGCGTATTTGCTGGTGAACGACGTCTCGAACCTCACCAAGCAGGCGCAGCGCCGGCTGGACGCGATCCAGGCGATGGAGGAACTGGGCAGCGGCTTCTACCTCGCCATGCACGACCTCGAGATCCGCGGCGCCGGCGAGGTGCTGGGCGAGAACCAGTCCGGCGAGATGCTGGAAGTGGGGTTCCAGTTATATTCGGATATGCTGAACGAGGCGGTGCGTTCGCTGAAGGCCGGCAAGGAGCCGGACCTTGCCGCGCCCCTGTCCTCGACGACCGAGATCAACCTGCACGTGCCGGCCCTGCTGCCGGCCGACTTCTGCGGCGACGTGCACGAGCGCCTGTCGATCTATAAACGCCTGGCCAACTGCGAGAGCCAGGGCAAGATCGACGACATGCAGGAAGAGCTGATCGACCGCTTCGGCAAACTGCCGGAACAGGTGAAGGCGCTGATCGAGACGCACCGCCTGCGCATCGCGGCGAAACAGGTCGGCATCGTCAAGATCGACGCCCACGGCGAGGCGGCCAGCCTGCAGTTCATGGAGAAGCCGCCGATCGACCCGATCAAGATCATCACGCTGATCCAGAAGAACCGCCACGTCAAGCTGGCCGGCCAGGACAAGCTGCGCATCACGGCCAGCATGCCGGACCTGGGCGCGCGCGTGCTGCAGGTGAAGCAAACCATTAAACAACTGCTGGCATAAGGAACAACAATGAATCTGGTGGTACAGGGGCCGCAGGCCCAACAGGCGACGCTCGCGGCAATCGCCGCACTGGCGCGGCCCGCGCACACGGTGGCGCTGTCGGCCAACGCCTTGCGCGCCGAGGACGTGGCGCACTCGGCCGATGTCGTGGAACAGGTGCACGCGGCGGCGCTGGCCGCGCAGGTGGACGCCACCTTCGTCGAGGCCGGGCGCAGCTTGTCCGACTTCAGCCTGGTGGCGATGGACATGGATTCGACCCTGATCACCATCGAGTGCATCGACGAGATCGCCGACATGCAGGGCCTGAAGGCCCAGGTATCGGAAATCACCGAAGCGGCGATGCGCGGCGAACTCGATTTCGCGGCCAGCCTGACGCGCCGCGTGGCGCTCCTCGAAGGGCTCGAAGCGTCCGCACTGGAGCGCGTGTACGAAGAACGCCTGCGCCTGTCGATGGGCGCGGAAAGCATGCTGGCCGCGGTGCAGGCGGCCGGCCTGAAGACGCTGCTGGTGTCGGGCGGCTTCACGTTCTTCACCGAGCGCCTGAAGGCGCGCCTCGGGCTGGACTACACGCACGCGAACGTGCTGGAGGTCGAGAACGGCCGGCTGACCGGGCGCGTGGTCGGCGGCATCGTCGACGCCGAGGAGAAAATGCGTACCGTGCGGCGCGTGTGCGCCGAACTCGGTGTCGACACGCGCCGGGCGATCGTCATGGGCGACGGCGCCAACGACCTGAAGATGATGGCCATCGCCGGGCTGTCGGTGGCATTCCGCGCCAAGCCGGTGGTGCGGGAGCAGGCCGACGTGGCGCTGAACTTCAGCGGGCTGGACGGGATGCTGGCGGTGCTGGCGTAAGCTGCGGCACTGCGGCTACCCTCCGGACGGGCTCAACTGGACTGTGGCCGCCGCGTCTCGACGTTTCGTAAGGTGGACTCCCGAGTCCACGCGAAAAGCACCGCGGTGTTATCGCCATTGCACCGGCACCCGCAACGCATAGTCAATGCCCTCGCCAGCCGGGCCGATCGCCCCCCGGCAGCCCTCCGCAACACATCGCGTCAAGAAATTAATTGCTCGATCGCAAGCAGAAACTCATCAATTCCTGTGCCAGCGCAAAGCTCCTGCCGAGCGTCCCTTGAGTCGGTTCGATACCCGATTTAGATTGGTCAGGCGCCCGCGGCGTCTGCCGATCCCGCCGGTCCCGCCGGTCCCGTTCACCTGCCCAAGGAGCACACATCCATGAAAGACGTCTCGCCTGCCCAGCGCGCCGTAGGGCGCGTTACCGGCCCTACCCGGCGCCAATTTCTCATTGCCGGTCCAGCCCTGGGCGCCGCACTGGCCATGCCTTCCCTGCCCGGCTTCGCCCAGACCGGCCCGGCCCAGCGCTGGTGTGCGACCTGGGGCACCGCGCCGGCGGGTCCTCCGCCGTCGAGCACGATGCAAAGCTATACTGATCAAACGCTGCGCCTGGTCGTGCGCGCAAGCATCGGCGGCAACCGGGTACGGATCCGGGTCTCGAACGAGATGGGCAGCACCCCCTTGCGCATCGGGCGCGCCAGCATCGCGCTGCGCACCAGCGGGGCGACGATCGCCACGCCGCGGCCGCTGACCTTCGGCGGGCTGGCGTCGATCACCATCCCGGCCGGCGCCCCCATGCTGTCGGACCCGGTCGACCTGGCGCTACCGGCGCAGGCCGACCTGGCCGTCAGCCTGTACCTGCCCGGCACCGCGCAGGCCAGCACCATCCATAACGTGGCGCTCCAGACCAGCTACGTGTCCACGAGCGGGGACCACACATCGAGCCTCATCCTGCCGGTCTCGCGCTCGATCGGATACTGGCCCTTCCTCACCGAGGTCGACGTCGCGGCCCCGGTACCGGCCCTGGTGGCGCTCGGCGACTCGATCACCGACGGCGCGCGCAGCACAAGCAACGCCAACCGTCGCTGGACCGACCATCTCGCGCGGCGGCTGCAGTCCGCGCTCGGCGCGGCCGGGCGCATCGGCGTCGTCAACCGCGGCATCAGCGCCAACCAGCTGCTGAGCGATTACCCGACCGCCCTGCTGGCCGGCCGCGACACGCTCGAGCGCTTCGACCGCGACGTGCTCTCCACCGCCGGCGTGCGCTACCTGGTGGCGCTGATCGGCATCAACGACATCTCCTACAGCCCGGGGTCGAACCCGATACCCGTTGCCGACCTGATCGCCGGCTGGCGCCAGCTCATCGCACGTGCGCACGCGCAAGACCTCACGGTGATCGGCGCCACGCTGCCGCCGTTCGAAGGCTTCGTGTACTACACGCCGGCGCGCGAAGCGGTGCGTCGTGCCGCCAACAACTGGCTGCGTGCCAGCGGCGAGTTCGATGCGCTGTTCGACGTCGAGGCGGCACTGCGCGACCCGGCCAACCCGACGCGCATCCTGCCGGCCTACGACAGCGGCGACCACCTGCACCCGAATGACGCCGGCTACCAGGCGATGGCGAATGCGATGCCCCTCGCGCCCTTCCTGTCGGCCAGCACGACCAGTGAAACGCAGTTCGGCTGAAGCAGACGGGAGCGCGAGTGTAACAAGCTGTAATTCCACGCCAGAATGGACATCGCGACACTATCATGGCGAAATCAGGAGGACCGTCATGAAGAAACTCATCGTCATCATCGCAGCAGGCGCGGCGCTCGCGGGCTGCGCCACCCCGGGCCCCGGCCCGGCCAATTATGGCACCCGCGGCTATGCCCAGTCGGGCGACCCGAGCCAGTGGCAGGTGGTCTCGGTCACGCCGGTGCCGCTCGGCACCGGGGAACGCGCCGGCGATGCCGGCGTCGTCACCAGCTCCCCGATCGTGGTCAACCCGGCGCCCCCGGGCGCCTACGTGCCGCAGCCGGTCTACGGCTATCCGCCGGTATACGTGCAGGAACCGTACTGGTACCCGCCGGTGTCGATCGGCCTGGGCTTGAGCTTCGGTCGCAGCTGGGGCGGCCACCGTCACCATCACCACCGGGGCGACTTCCGCCGCCGTTGAGCGCTGGCGTTGAGCGCTGGCGTGCTACCGGCGCGAAACACCGCAACGAAGGCCGCACCTTGGTGCGGTTTTTTTTCGCCCGTTATAATGGACCGTTTCAAACCTGACACCTGCCCATGGACACCTCAAAATTCTCCCGCTACCCCGGTTCCCGTGCCTTCTGGTTCCTGTTCGGGATGGGCATCGGCAGCATGGGACTCTGGAGCGGCATGCAGCGTGGCCTGATCGGCGAAACCCTGTGCGGCGTCGGCCTGATCCTGCTCGGCATCCAGGGCCTGCTGCGTCCGGTCGTACTGAGCCGGGCCGGCAAGATCAGCAAGGAAGAGATGACGCGCGACGTATCGGTCGGCTCGGACGTGCTGCACGGCGCGCTGTCGCTGGCGATGGCGGCCGCGCTGCTGGTGGGGATCATCCTGAAGTACGTCGTGAAAGTCTGACGGCGCGACTACTGCGCTCGCCTGCCTGAGCGTCCTGACCCGCCCCGAACAAATCGTTCGCGTGCAGGATGGCCCAGGCGATCTCGGGCCGCTCCTGCAGGCGCTTGCGCACCGCCGCCGGTACCGATTGCCGCACTTTCTTGCACAGCCCCGGCTTTTCCTCGAGCACGATGATGATGCCGCGCACGGTGCGCACTTCGTTCGGGCCGGGTTCGATACGCAGCTCGGCGCCGATGTTCTTGCGGATCAGGGCCTGCACGTGCTGCAGGTCTTCGTAACTGTCGATGCGCTCGATGCGCGCGATCAGGTTCATTTCCTGCCTGCGGTCGATGGCGAGCGGGCGCACGTCGGCGCCGGGCTCGGCCAGCAGGCGGTCGCGCTCGCACACGCAGGCGCCGGGCGGGCACTCGGTACGGATCGGGAACGGCAGGTTCGGGACGGGTTCGCTCACGCTGGATTCGCAGGCCGGGGCCCAAGGTGGGAAGGCGCCGTCGATTCTACCGCAGCCGGCGCCGGCATGCTCTCCTGCACCGCGTCCAGCATGGCCGCCATCCGCTTGTGGTGCGAGCCCTTCCAGAAGACGCGCCCGCAACCGTCGCAGGTATTGAATTCGTCGTGCTGCATGCGCACCGATTCCGGCAGGCGCTCCAGCACCTCGGCCTTCGGCACGGGGCGCAGCGGCAGGTTGCAGTGCAGGCACAGGCTGAACGGCTGGGCAAGCGCCGCCAGGTCGAGCCGCCTGAAGAGCTCGGCGAACTGCGCC
Organism: Massilia sp.; assembly: GCA_039649125.1. Lineage (GTDB taxonomy): Bacteria > Pseudomonadota > Gammaproteobacteria > Burkholderiales > Burkholderiaceae_D > Telluria. The sequence continues at coordinate 25,597 of JBBWZO010000116.1, forward strand.
GCCGGCTTGATCGCATGCAGGTAGCAGCCGTGCGTCACCGTGCGGCGCTTGAGCAGTTCGCGGTCGCGCGTCAGCACCACGCGTTCCTGAACGGCGGCAATCTCGACGATCTCTTCGTCGTGGAAGCCGTTGTCGTAGAGCGTGTCGAAGCCGGCCATGCGCAGCAGGCGCGCCAGCCCGCCGAGGTGGGCGTCGGCGACGAAGCGCAGGCGGCGCAGGGGTTTTTCGCGGATGCGCAGCAGGGGCGACACGTCGAAGGTCTCGAACTTCGGGTAGACGGCGACCCGGTCACCCTCCGCCAGCAGGCGCTCGAGGCCGCTCGACTCGCCGTTCACGAGGATCAGCTCGACCTCGGTATGGGGCACGCCCAGAGCTTCGATCATGTGCTTGGTGGTCGCGGCGCGCGCGCACGGCACGGCGAACTCGCACCTGCGCCGCTCGCGCGGCAGGAAATCGTTCAGTTCCTCGTAAAAACGAAACGTCGCCGTAACCATACGCGCAGCTTACATCCAGATCAGACCTTGATCACGGCCGCGTCCTGGCAAGCGCGCAGCACGTCCAGCGCATTCGGCACCGCTTCCCCTGCCGCGGTGTTGTCGAAGACGCACCAGGCGCTGCGTCCGGCCTGGCGGTAGCCGTCCAGCTCGCGCACCAGCGCCGCCAGGTACTCGTCGGAATACGACGAATAATAGATGCGCGGCGCGCCATGCAGGCGCATATAGACGTCGTCGGTGGTCGGCACGTGCGGTCCGGGCTGGCCGGCGGCCGGATCGGCGATCACGCGGGTGACGCCGCGTTCGCGCAGCACCTCGGTCGCGGTGTCGCTGAACCAGCTCGGGTGGCGCCCTTCGCAGGCGATCATGCAATCGAAACGCTCCTGCAGGCGCAGGAAAAAGTCGCGCACGGTTTCATCATGAAAACCGAACTTCGGCGGCAGCTGCACCAGCAGGCAACCGAGCTTCTCGCCCAGCTCCCCGACTTCGCCGGCAAAGCGCGCCAGGGCGTCGCCGATGTCGCGCAGTTGCGCATCGTGCGTGATGGCGCGCGGTACCTTGACCGAGAAGCGGAAACCGGGTGGTACGCTCTCGGCCCAGCGGGCATAGGTCTGCGGACGGTGCGGCTTGTAGAATGACGAGTTGATTTCCACCATGGGGAACACTGCGGCGTAGCGTTCGAGGTGGCTGCCCGCCTCGGGAAAGGCGGCCGCGGCTTCCTTCGGGATGTTCCAGCCGGCACAACCTATCCATGGCGCCGAGTTGGCTATCGTTTTTTTCATTGGCGATTTTACAAGTGTGCTCCGCCCGATTGTACGCTCCGCAAGCTTGCCCTGTCGCATGGTTGAGCTGCATGGTTGAGCAGCGCGCCCGAACCGTAGCCCAGGCCGCCGGGCCGGGCAGCGTGCTCCGCCCCTGCGGCTTACAATACCGCCAACGCGAACCATCAACAGGGAGGAAGCACCATGAGCGATCCGATCCACATCGTCTGCCCACATTGCGATGCCGTCAACCGTCTCGCACCCGCGCGCCTGGCCGATGCGCCCGTCTGCGGCAAATGCGCCCAGGCGCTGTTCGCCGGCCGGCCGCTGGACGTCACGTCCGGGCGGTTCGACAAGCACATCGCACGCAACGATATTCCGGTGCTGGTCGACTTCTGGGCCGAATGGTGCGGCCCGTGCAAGATGATGGCGCCCCACTATGCCCAGGCGGCGCCGCGCCTGGAGCCGCGCGTGCGCCTGCTGAAGGTGGACACCGAGCGGGCGCAGGAGCTGTCGGCCCGCTTCGGCATCCGCAGCATCCCGACGCTGGCCCTGTTCCGCGGCGGCCGCGAGATCGCACGCCAGCCCGGTGCGATGGACGCCGGCAATATCGTGGCCTGGGTCCAGTCGAAACTGTAAGTACTTGACCGGAAAATAAATGTGAATTTTTGGCAAGCAGAACCGGATGCGGTGCAAGGCGGCGAATGCCCCGCAGTGCGAGCACTGCCAGCCCCGCAAGCGGACGCGAACCAACGCAGCAACGCGCCGGTTATGGCAGCCAAAAACACATTTATTTTTGGGCGCTCTTAGGCATGGACGTTTTATTCCAGCTGCGCGACAAAGCGTCAACTGCCGGGCCGGGACCGGGCAACGTTAGCGAAATCGCCACGAATCGCTGCTACAATCGGGCCAGGCGGGGTCGTCCCGTAGGCACCACTCCAAGGAGACATACATGTCGCAGCAACTCGTTCTGGACCGCGGGACTGAAGACGCCAAGCAGATGGCGCGCATCCTCTACCTCGTTCACGCCCTGACCTTCTTCTTTTCGCTCGGGATGCTGTCCTTCCTGCCGCTGATCGTCAACTACGTGAAGCGCCCTGACACCGCCGGCACCCTGGTCTACAGCCACCACAGCTGGATGATCCGTTCGTTCTGGTTTTATTTCCTCTGGATGGTGGTTGGCGGCATCGTGTTCGCCACCCTGATCGGCATCCCCATCGCCTGGCTGATCTGGGCGGTGGCGTGGGTGTGGAAGGCATATCGGCTGATTCGTGGTTTTTTGGATCTGAACAGCAACAAACCGATGCCTGTTTGACGCCTATTTGATGCTCCGCGCGCGCATTTCGTGATTTCCGCAGCTAGAATACTTTCCTGACGGCACCATTGGTGCCACCGCATTACTATTAATTCTCAGGGCGAAACATGAAATCGGTTCAGCAGGAAGTTGACGAACGCAGCAGTCTGGCAGGCACCAACAAATTCGAGCTCTTGCTCTTTCGCCTGGGCGGTGACGACAACGGCAACCACAGCGAGCTGTTCGGCATCAACGTCTTCAAGATCCGCGAGATCGTGGCAATGCCGGCCATCACCGCGGTGGCCGGTTCGCCGCCGCACGTGCTCGGCGTGGTGAACCTGCGCGGGCAGATCATCCAGGTGCTCGACCTGCCTGCGATTGCCGGCGTCAAGCCCAAGACCGGGCTGAACATCATGCTCGTGACCGAATTCGCCCGCACCACCCAGGCCTTCGCGGTCGAGAGCGTCGAAGAAATCGTGCGCCTGGACTGGAACCAGGTGATGTCGGCCGAAAGCAGCGCCGGCAGCGGTATGGTCACCAGCATCGCCCGCCTGGAAGGCGAAAACGGCGGACCGGGCCGTTTGGCCCAGGTGCTGGACGTCGAGACCATCCTGCGCGACATGAATCCCGGGGCCGGCCCGACCATCAGCGCGCAAAACCTCGGCGCCAGGATCCAGGTCAAGCCTGGTTCGGTGATCCTGGCGGCCGACGATTCGGTGGTGGCGCGCGCCCTCATCGAGCAGGGCCTGGAAGCGATGGGCCTGCCCTTCGTGATGACGAAAAGCGGCAAGGAAGCCTGGGAGCAGCTGGGCAGCATCGCGAACGCCGCGGAAGCCGAGGGCAAGAGCGTCTACGACAAGGTTGCCCTCGTGCTGACCGACCTCGAGATGCCGGAAATGGACGGCTTCACGCTGACCCGCAACATCAAGAAGAGCGCGCGCTTTGCCAACCTGCCGGTGGTCATCCACTCCTCGCTGTCGGGCACCACGAACGAAGAGCACGTGAAGAACATCGGGGCCGACGCCTATGTCGCCAAGTTCTCGGCGGAAGACCTGTCCGGCACGCTGCGCCGCGTGCTGCAGAAGTAATTCGGCAGAGGTCACTCCGCAGAAGCAAGCCGACCAGGGCGGTTCAAAAACAAAACGGGAGCGTCGCAGGCCATGCCTGCCACGCTCCCGTTTTCACATCCAGCGCTTCCGGTCAGCGTTCGCGCGCCGCCTCGTGCCAGGCCTTCTGCATCGGCGACAGCAGGTATTCGAGCACGGTGCGGGTGCCGAGCAGGATCTCGGCATTCGCCTGCATGCCCGCGCTCAAGGGGAAGCGCACGCCATCGGCTTCGAGCGAGGCCGTCTTCAGCCCCACCAGCGCCTTGAAGGCCGATGGCGGCGTGGTCCCGGGCCTGGCGTCCGCCGCGCCGTTCTGTCCATTCTCGACGGCGTCGGCGCCGATGTGCTCGACCGTGCCCTGCACCATCCCGTACTTCTGAAACGGGAAGGCGGCGAACTTCAGCCGCACGGTCTGCCCCTGCTTCACGAAACCGATGTCCTCGTTCGTCAGCCAGACTTCGGCGCGCAGGGTTTCGTCGCGCGGCACCAGCGTGAGCAGGACCGTGCCCGGCTGGACCACGGTGCCGATCGAGTGCGTGGCCAGCTCCTTGACGACGCTGTCCTGCGTCGCTTTCAGTTCGAGCAGTTCCTTGCGGTGGGTCTGCTTGGCCAGCTCCTGCGACAGCTGGTCGAAGGCGCGTTGCGCCTCCCCGCGCTCCACGTGCAGCTGGCGGCGGTAGTCGGAATCGATCTGCACCAGCTTCATCTCCGACTGCTGGACACCGGCCCGGGCCGACTCGATCATGTGGTCCTGGGTCGCCAGCTCCTGCTCCTTCTCGATGCGCTCGCGCCGCTTGTCGCTCACCAGCACGCCGCCGGCGAAGCCGTCCTTGCCGAGCTTTTCGAATGCTTTCTCCTGCTCGCGGTAGTGCGGCAGCACGGCGCTGAACTTGCGGCGAATCTCGAGGGCCGCCGCCAGGTCCTGGCGCGCCTTGGCCAGGCGGCTTTTTTCCTCGGCCAGCGCCGCCCCGAACGCCGCGCGATTCGCCCGGTGCTGGGCCAGCGCCGCCGCGGCCAGGTGCTGCGGGTCGCCCGGCTGGGCCTGGAAGGGCGCATCGGCCAGCTCGGCGTCGACGCGGCGCAGCGCGAGGCGCTTGCCCTGCAGGTCGGTGGCGATCGACTTCGCATCGGCATCCGTGATCAGCGTATCCATGCGCATCAGGACCTGCCCGGCGCGCACGGTGTCGCCCTCCTTCACCAGGATTTCCTTGACGATGCCCGACTCGGCCGGCTGCACGATCTTGACGTAGCTCTGCGGGACCAGCTTGCCTTCGGCCACCGCGACGATGTCGAGCCGCCCGACGACCGACCAGACGGCCATGGCGGCCAGCAGCACCAGCAAGGCCCAGAGGACCTTGCGGCCGAGCGGATTCGGCACCGATCGCTGCAGGCGCAGCAGCGGCGGCGAAAAATCGAGTGCGCTGGAATCTGCGTTCGAAGCTGCGCTGGAAGCTGATGTTGACGTGGATTTTTTCACGATGATGTCACGATGAATGGGTCATCCAAACATGTCGAGGGCAGCCCGGAACCGCATCACGGTCCCGGGCTGCCCGCCCTTTGGTTTACCTTTATCGGCTCGCCTTCGGATTACTTGATTTTCTTCGTGCCCTTGCCCAGGCCATCGAAGCCTTTGAGCTCGACGCCCGCCGTGCCCGACAGCGACAGGCCGACGCCGCCGAAGCCCGAGGTCGAACCGAGGAAGCCGACGGTGGCCTGCGCCAGCGCGCCGGTGTCGGCGCCCGTCTTCTCGCCGAGCCAGGTGAGCGACTTCTTCTCTGCCAGCGCTTCCGACACCGCCAGGTCCACCGCCAGCCAGGCGCCGAAGCTCTGGGCCGAGGTGGTGTTGCCGATGCTGCTGGACGGCGTGCCGTACTCGATCATCTTGCTTACGCTGAGCACGGCGGGAACACCCAGCGGCCCGGCCTGCTCCGCCGTTGCCGTCAGGGCCACGCTCGCCACTCCGCTGGAGGCGGTGATGCCGATCGAGAGGCCGAACTTCCTGCCTCCCTTCGCGCCTGGATTGCCCGGACCCGTGCCCGGACCGTCGTTATGGTTGCTGTCGTGACCCGCCGGCGGCGCATCCGGGCCGTTGCCGACGCCTGCGTTGCCGTGGCTGACCGACAGCGTGAACACGTCCGAGGCCGACAGGCTGCCGTCGGTACCGCCATTGGCGGCCTGGTCGGTCGCGGTCACGCGCACGTCGATGGCGCCCACCTTCTTCGGCGTCTTGCCGCTGAAGGTGCCGGTGGCCGCGTCGAACTTCAACCAGTCCGGCAGCTCCGATCCATCGGCCAGCGTCGCCGAATAGGTCAGCGTGTCGCCCTTGTCGAGGTCCTTGAAGCTGTTTTCCGGCAGCTTGAACGAGAACGCCTTGTTGAAGGTGAGGTCCCGGTCCGCCAGCGGGGCCACGACGATCGGCGCGTCGTTGGTGCCTGCGACCGTGATGTCGAGCGTCGCAGTATCGCGGACGATGCCGTCGGTCGCGCCATACGTGAAGTGCTCGACGACGCTGTCGTTGCGGCCGAGCGACTGCACGCGGGCGGCGTCCAGCTGGTAGACATAGCTGCCGTCGGCGTTCAGCGTCAGCTCGCCATGGCTGCCCGCGAAGCTGCCGGCGTCGACCGCCAGCACGGTGCCGGCGTCGACATCGCTGTCGTTGGCCAGCAGATTGCCGCTGGCGGCAGGCGCCGTGTCTTCCACGACCTGCGCCGTGTCGGCGGCCAGCAGCGGTGCGTCGTTGGTGCCGGTGATCGCGATGTCGAGGGTGGAGGCGACGCCCTCGATGCCGTCGGTGGCGACATAGGCGAAGGAATCGGTCACGACTTCGCCCGCGTTCAGCGCCTGCACATTGGCGGCGCCGTCGTTCAGGCGGTAGGTGTAGCTGCCATCGAGCGCGAGCTCCAGGGTGCCGTAGGTGCCGGCGTAGGTGCCCGGCGCGGCCACCTGCAGCACCGTGCCGCGGTCGATATCGCTGTCGTTGTCCAGCACGTTGCCGCCGGCCGTGGTCAGCGCGTCTTCGGTCACCGCGGCGCTGTCGGCAACCGCGACGGCTGCATCGTTGACGCCGATGACCTGCACGTTGACGACCGCGGTCGAGGTCTCGCCCATCTCGTCGCTGACGGTGTAGGTGAAGCTGTCGTTCACGACCTCGCCCTGCGCCAGCTCCTGGAAGCGCGCGCCGATGTCGTAGCCGACGAGGCCGTCTTCCAGCGTGACGGCCGCCCCGATGCCGGATTCGCCCACGGCGATCACGGACAGGACGTCGCCCTGGTCCGGGTCGGTATCGTTGGCCAGCAACTGCGTGACGGGTACATTGGCGACGCCGCCGTCCTCATGGACGTCGACGCTGTCGGCGGCGGCGGTCGGCGCCGCGTTCAGCAGGGCTGCCATGCCGCCGTGGTCGATCGCGCTGCCGTCGTCGAAGACGATGCGGGTCACGCCCTCGGCCTGGGCCAGCCAGTCGACCAGCACCACGCTGTCGCCGGTGGCGGCAATGGTGAGCACCAGGTCGCGGCCGGACTGTTCGGCGTGCAGGTCGGCTGCCGTGAGGCCATCCTTGAAGTGCAGCGTGCCGCCGCCCTGCGCATCGATGATGCGGTCGTGGCCGTCGCCGACGCCGAACAGGTAGGTGTCGTCGCCCGCGCCGCCCAGCAGCAAGTCGTTGCCGGCGCCGCCTGCCAGCAGGTCGTTGCCGTCCATGCCGGACAGCTGGTTGTCGCCGCCGTTGCCGCTCAGGGTGTTGTCCTGGGCGTTGCCGGCGCCGCTGAGGTTGGCGCCGCCCGTCAGAACCAGGTTCTCCACGTTGGCGGCCAGGGTATGGCTTGCGCTCGCCAGCACCGTATCGGTGCCGTTGCCGGCGCTTTCGGCGATCGTGTCGCCCGCGTGATCGACGACATAGGTATCGTCGCCGGCGCCGCCCTGCATCATGTCGGCGTCCAGGCCGCCGTCGAGGCTGTCGTTGCCCTCGCCGCCGAGCAGGGTGTCGTTGCCGGCGCCACCAAGCAGGGTGTCGGCCCCTGCGCCGCCGTCGAGCTGGTTGGCGCCGCTGTTGCCGGTGAGGTGGTTGTCGCCCGCGTTGCCGCTGCCCTGCAGGTTGGCAGTCCCGGTCAGGACCAGGCTCTCGACGTTCGCCGCGAGCGTGTAGCTGGCGCTGGCCAGGACCGTATCGACGCCCTCGCCGGCCGCTTCGCTGACGACGTCGCCAGCCTGGTCGACGACGTAGGTGTCGTCGCCGGCGCCGCCGGCCAGGGTGTCGGCACCTGCGCCGCCGTCGAGCCGGTTGGCGCCGGCGGTGCCGAGGATGTTGTTGGCCAGCGCGTTGCCGGTGCCATCCAGGTCGCCGTCGCCGAGCAGGACCAGGTTTTCCAGGTTCGCGCCCAGGACGTAGCTTGCGCCCGAGCGGACCGTGTCGATGCCGGCGTTCGCCGCCTCGACCACGCTGTCGCCCGCGTCGACCAGGTAGGTATCGTTGCCGAGGCCGCCGGCCAGGGTGTCGGCACCTGCGCCGCCGTCCAGCACGTTGTTGCCGCTGTTGCCGTTGATGACGTTGTCCAGCGCGTTGCCGGTGCCGTCGATGACGGCGCTGCCCGAGAGGGTCAGGTTTTCCACGTGGGCCCCGAGCACGTAGCCGATGTTTGAAACGACGGTATCAAGGCCTTCGTCCGCCTGCTCGACCACGCGGTCGGCCGCATCGTCCACCACGTAGGTGTCGTTGCCGGTACCGCCCAGCAGCGTGTCGGCCCCAAGGCCGCCGTCGAGGGTGTCGTTGCCCGCGCCGGCGTCGATGCGGTCGTTGCCCGCCATGCCGTTCAGGACATTGTTGGCGGCATTGCCGGCGATCGTGTTGTCGAGCGCGTTGCCGCTGCCGTTGATGGCGGCCGTGCCCGTCTGTACCAGGTGCTCGACGTTGGCCGCCAGCGTGTAGCTCGCGCCGGCATAGGCTGTATCGATGCCGCCGCCAGCGGCCTCGGTGATCACGTCGCTGCCGGTGTCGACGATGTAGCTGTCGTCGCCCGCGCCGCCGATCATGGTGTCGGTGCCGGCGCCGCCGTCGATCAGGTTGTTGCCGGCGTTGCCGGTGATCGTGTTGTTCAGGGCGTTGCCGGTGCCGGACAGGTCCGCGCCACCGGTCAGGACCAGGCGCTCGACATTGGCAGTGAGGGTGTAGTCGATCGACGACTGAACGGTGTCTGCAGTGCCGGCATTCGCGGCCTCGATCACGAGGTCGCGCGCGTCGTCGATCACATAGGTATCGTTGCCGCTGCCGCCCTGCAGCGTGTCGCTGCCCGTGCCGCCGTCGAGGACGTCGTCGCCGGCGTCGCCGAACAGCGTGTCGTTGCCGGCGCCGCCATCGAGGGCGTTGCTGGCGGCATTGCCGGTGATGACGTTGTCCAGCGCGTTGCCGGTGCCGGCGATGCCCCCGCTGCCGGTCAGGACCAGGTTCTCGACGTTGTCGCCCAGGGTATGCGCCACCGAGGAGCGCACCGTGTCGCTGCCCTCGCCCGCGTGCTCGGTCACCAGGTCGCCCGCGTTGTCGACGAAATAGGTGTCGCCGCCGCTGCCCCCAAGCATGCTGTCGCTGCCGATGCCGCCGTTCAGGGTGTCGTTGCCGCTGTCCCCCTGCAGGACGTCGTCGCCCGCCTCGCCCAACAGCAGGTCGTTGCCTTCTCCACCGATCAGGACATCGTTGCCCATGCCGGCATTGATGGTGTCGTCGCCCGCGAGGCCGTCGAGGACGTTGGCGCCCGTGTTGCCGTTGATAACGTTCGCCAGTTCGTTCCCGGTGCCGAGGAGGTCGGTGCTGCCGGTCAGCGTCAGGTTCTCGACGTTGTCGGTCAGCGTGTAGGTGATGCCTGAATTGACCAGGTCGGTCCCTTCGCCCGCGCTTTCGACGACCAGGTCGCCTTCGTCGTCGACAACGAAGGTATCGTCGCCCAGGCCGCCCGCCATCCAGTCGGCGCCAAGGCCGCCATTGATGCTGTCGTTGCCGGCGTCGCCGGCGAGGCGGTCGTCACCGCCCTCGCCGTTCAGGATGTCGTTGCCATTGCCGCCGCTCACGACGTCGGCGCCGCCGCCCGCGCGGACGGTGTCGGCGCCGTCACCGGCTGCCACCAGGTTGTTGCCGGCATTGCCGATGATGGTGTTGGCGAGCGCGTTGCCGGTGCCGCTCAGGTCCTCGAAGCCGGTCAGGGTCAGGTGCTCGACGTTGGAGGTCAGCGTGTAGTCGATGCTCGAATTCACCGTATCGGCGCCCTGGCTGAGCAGTTCCTCGACCAGGTCGCCCGCGTTGTCGACGACATAGCTGTCGTCGCCGGTACCGCCGCGCATCAGGTCGGCGCCCACGCCGCCGTCCAGGCTGTCGTTGCCGGCCATGCCCTCGAGCGTGTCCGCGCCATCCAGGCCGAGCAGTGCATTGTGTCCGACATTGCCGGTGATGACATTGTCGAGCTCATTGCCGGTGCCGCGCGTATTCGACGCGTTGGCCAGCGTCAGGTTCTCGACTTCGGCCGTCAAGGTGTAGTCGATGCTGGACTCGACCAGGTCGACGCCCTCGCCGGCCTGTTCCAGCACCAGGTCGCCCGCATGGTCGACGATATAGGTGTCGTTGCCGCTGCCACCAAGCATCGCGTCGGCGCCGATGCCGCCGTTCAGGTAGTCGTTGCCGCTGTCGCCCTGCAGGCGGTCCTCGCCTGCCTCGCCCAGCAGGCGGTCGTTGCCTTCGCCGCCGACGAGCAGGTCGGCACCCGCGTTGCCCATCAGGGTGTCGTTGCCGGCGCGGCCGTCGAGCGCGTTGGCGCCGGTATTGCCGATGATGACGTTGTCCAGTTCGTTGCCGGTGCCGTCGATGTCGGCGCTGCCGGTCAGGGTCAGGTTCTCGACATGGTCGGTCAGGGTATAGGAGATGCTTGCCTTCACCTGGTCGGTGCCGGCGCCGCCTTCTTCGATCACCAGGTCGCCGGCATCGTCGAGGACGTAGGTGTCGTCGCCAGCGCCGCCTTCCATGCGGTCGGCGCCGAGGCCGCCGTTGATGGTGTCGTTGCCGGCCTCGCCGTACAGGCGGTCCTCGCCCGCTTCGCCGTTCAGGGCGTCGTTGCCGTCGCCGCCGAAGACCAGGTCCGCGCCATCGCCCGCGTTCACCTCGTCGTTGCCCGCACCGGCGGCGAAGCTGTTGTTGCCGGCATTGCCGGTCATGGTGTTGCTCAGCGCATTACCGGTACCGGACAGGTCGTCGGTGCCGGTCAGCACCAGCTTCTCGACGTTGTCGGTGAGCGCATAGTCGATGCTGGAGCGGACGGTGTCGGTGCCGGCATACAGGCCTTCGGTCACCTTGTCGCCGGCCTGCTCGACCACATAGGTGTCGTCGCCGTTGCCGCCCTCCATGTTGTCCGCGCCCAGGCCGCCGTCGAGCGTGTCGTTGCCGCCGTTGCCGTACAGCGTGTCGTTGCCGTCCATGCCGTTCAGGACGTTGTTGCCGTCGCTGCCGCTGAGGGAGTTGTCGAGCCCGTTACCGGTGCCGACGACGGCGCCGCCGGTCAGTTGCATGTTCTCGACGTTGTCGGCCAGCGCGTAGGACACGCCCGCCATGACCTTGTCGATGCCCTCGCCTTCCAGCTCGGCCACCAGGTCGGCGGCGCTGTCGACGACATAGGTGTCGTTGCCGCTATCGCCCTGCAGGACGTCGGCACCGGTGCCGCCGTCGAGGGTATCGTTGCCGGCGCCGCCGAACAGGCGGTCGTCGCCGGCGTTGCCGTTCAGGGTATCGTTGCCTTCCAGCCCGTACAGCGCGTTGGCGCCGATATTGCCGTTGATGGCGTTATCGAGTTCGTTGCCGGTGCCGTCGATCGCCGCGCTGCCGGCCAGCGTCAGGTGCTCGACCTGGTCGGTCAGGGTATAGGCGATGCTCGACTGCACGGTGTCGGTGCCGGCCGCCGCCGCTTCGATCACGAGGTCGCCCGCGTCGTCGACGACGTAGGTATCGTCGCCGCTGCCGCCCTCCATCCGGTCCGCGCCCAGCCCGCCGTTGAGCGTGTCGTTGCCCGCTTCGCCGGACAGGCTGTCGTTGCCGGCGTCGCCGTTGAGGAGGTCGTTGCCTTCGCCGCCAAGGACGCTGTCGTCGCCGGCGCCGCCATGCACGGTGTCGGCACCGGCGCCAGCCGCGATCGCGTTGGCGCCGTCGTTGCCCGTGATGGTATTGTCGCGTGCGTTGCCGGTGCCGGCGAGGTCGGCGCTCCCGAGCAGGGTCAGCTTCTCGAGGTTGTCGCCGAGCGTGTAATCGACGCTCGAACGGACGGTGTCGGTGCCGGCATTGGCGAGCTCGGCGACGACGTCGCCCGGCGAGTCGACCACATAGGTGTCGTCGCCGGCGCCGCCGTCCAGCCGGTCGTCGCCGCTGCCGCCGTCGAGGGTGTCGGCGCCGAGCCCCCCGCTCAGCGTATCGTTGCCGGCGCCGCCGTACAGGGTGTCGGTGCCGGCGTCGCCGACCAGCGTGTCGTTGCCGTCCAGGCCGCTGAGGATGTTGTTGGCCCCATTGCCGGTGATGACGTTATCGAGCGCGTTGCCGGTGCCGTTGATATGGTTCCAGCCGGTCAGGACCAGGTTCTCGACGCCATCGGCGAGCGTATGGTCGACGCTAGACTGCACGGTGTCGATGCCTTCGTCCGCGTTTTCGACGACCCGGTCGCCCGCATTGTCCACCACATAGGTATCGTTGCCGGCGCCGCCGATCAGCGTGTCGGCGCCGCCGCGGCCGTCCAGCACGTTCGCGCCCGCATTGCCGGTGATCGTATTGTTCAGTGCGTTACCGGTGCCGTTGATGTCGGCGCTGCCCGTCAGGACCAGATCGTCGACATTCGCTGCCAGGGTGGTGGTGACGGACGAGTTCGTAGTTGTCATTACAGTTCCTCTTATTTACGTCGGAAGCGTTCGGGATTGATGGTTCGAAATAAAATCAGGCGGCCGGGGCCGCAGTGGTGGGCGGCACCACCTGCATCTTGGGGGCGCCCTGCGCACGCGTCTGTGCCTGTGCGGGCTTGTCGAAGCTGAAGACTTCGTCGACCTGCAGGCCGCGCGGGATCTGGTGGGTGATGAAGACCATCGTGACCTTGCCCTTGAGCGAGTTCACCGTGCGGGCGAACTGCTCGGCGGTATGCTGGTCGAGGTTGGACACGGCTTCGTCGAAGACCAGGATGGCGGGCTTGCGCAGCAGTGCCCGGGCAATCGCGAGGCGCTGGCGCTGTCCGCCCGACAGGCCGGTGCCGCGCTCGCCGATCTCGGTCTGGTAGCCATGCGGCAGCCTGTCGATCGTCTCGTGGATCTCGGCCGCCTTGCAGGCGGCGATCACGTCCTCGAAGCTGGCGTGCGGATGGGCCATGACGAGGTTGTCGTAGATCGTGCCGGAGAACAACACCGTTTCCTGGGGCACCACGCCGAACACTTGCCGTAGCTCATTCGCGGCCAGGAAGCGGATGTCGCGGCCGTCGAGCTGGACTAGGCCGTCGCTGGGCTGGTAAAAGCCGAGCAGCAGCTTGGCCAGCGTGCTCTTGCCGCAGCCCGACGGGCCCATCAGCACGCTGAGGCGGCCCGGCTTGAAGGCGAGGTTCAGGTTGCGGTACAGCCAGGGGTGGTGTTCGGAATAGCGGAAGGAGACGTTCACCAGTTCCAGCGCGCCCTGCCCGCGGGCTTCGCGGCGCGGCGTCAGGGCATACGGCTCGGCCGGCATGTCCATCATGTCGCCCAGGCGTTGGACGGCGATGTTCGCCTGCTGGAATTCCTGCCACAGGCCTGATAAGCGCAGCATCGGCTGGCTCAGGCGGCCTGCGAACATCTGGAAGGCGACCAGCATGCCGACCGTGAAGCCGTCGTTGCCCATCACCAGAATGGCGCCGACCAGCAGGATCGCCAGCGTCATCACCTGCTCGACCGCGTTCGCCGCCACGTTGTAGGTATTGCCGACCTGTTTGGTGGAGAAACCCGCAGCCAGGTACTGGGCCAGCAGGTCGCTGTACTTGCGGTCGACATCCGGTTCCATCTGCAGGGACTTCACCGTGCCCATGCCGGCCAGGTATTCGGTGAGAAAAGCCTGGTTGCGCGCGCCCAGCATGAACTGCTTGTTCAGGCGCTCGCGGAACAGCGGCGTCACCAGGATGCTCATCAGCGCAATCACGCCCAGCAGGCCGACCGCGATCAGCGACAGCTGCCAGCTGTAGCTGAACATCACGGCCAGGAAAATCAGCAGGAAAGGCAGGTCGAGGATCAGGGTCACGGCCGCGCCGGAAATGAATTCGCGGATCGTCTCCACGCCCTGCAGGCGCGCGACCAGGGTGCCGGTCGGGCGCTGCTCGAAATACGGCAGCGGCAGGCGCAGCAGGTGGCGGAACACTTCGCTCCCAAGCACGGCGTCGATGCGGTTACCGGTATGCAGCACCAGGTATTGGCGCAGCCAGGTCATGACGGAGATAAACACCATGAACATCAGCAGGCCGATGCCGAGCACGAGCAGCGTGTTCTGCGTCTGGTGCACCACGACCTTGTCGATGATGGCCTGGGTGAACAGCGGCGTGGCCAGCCCCACCAGCTGGATCGCCAACGAGGCCAGCAGGATGTCGCGCCAGATCGTCTTGTGCTTGAGCAGTTCGGGAACGAACCAGCGGAACCCGAAGACCTTCTTCTCCTGCGCGAAGCCGGCGATTTCTTCGTCGCCCGCGGTCCCGACCTCCGCTTCCTTGCCGAACAACAGGATGGTCGGCGCGAAGCGCAGCGCAGCGTCCTCGACGGCGATCGTCTCGGGCGTTTGCGCCCCGGCGCGGCACACGCTCAGCGTCTTGCCGTCGGCCTTCAGCACCAGCCCCACGGCCGGCACCGCGTCCTCGCTCCCCTCGTCCGCACGCAGGAAGGCGACCGCCGGCAAGGGCAACTGCTGCCAGTCGGCACCGGCCAGGGCGCAGCTGCCGGTCTTGATGCCGAGGCTGCGCGCGATCTCGTGGAAGCTGCCGAGCGTGTACGGCGGCGGGAACTGCTGCGCGACCAGGGCGCTGTCGAACGGAATGCGATAGAGGCCGCACAGGCTCCCCAGAGCCCATAAGACTTCTTCCCGCCGAACAGTGTCCGTAAGCGACATAAACCGTGTTTTCCCCGTGTGTGTGCGAAGATGTGCCGGTTATCGCCTGGATAACCAGTATTTCCATATGGAAAAATTGTAACACTTTAGTTTCCGCGTGGAAATTAAAAAGCACAAGCGCCGGGCCAGGGTGCGGGCGCGGAGGCTGTCATGTTGCTTCGGACCAACGCTTGCGCTGCCATGCCCAGAGTGTTCATTCGCCGGCAGGCTGCAGCGGCCCGGCCGCCGCCGAGGTCCCTCTTCTCCCCCTGGCCGGCTCAAGGCGAAAAAAAGCCACCGCAATGCGGTGGCTTCTGCTTATGCAAGAAAACCCTTATTTCAGCTGTTCGAGCGCCTGTGCGATGTCGGCGATCAGGTCGTTCGTGTCTTCGAGACCGATGTTGAAGCGTACCAGCACACCCTTGCCCTGCCAGTTGCGGCGGATCGTCGTCATCCGGTACGGCATGACGAGGCTGTTTGCGCCGCCCCAGCTGTAACCCAGGCCGAACAGGGTGAGCGCGTCGACGAAGCGGTCGGTCTGCTCTTCCGTATAGCGCTCGTCGAAGACCACCGAGAACAGGCCACCGGCACCGCTGAAGTCGCGGCGCCAGGTCGCGTGCCCGGGGCAGTCCTCGAAAGCCGGATGCAGCACCGCCGTGATTTCGGGACGCGCCTTCAGCCAGGCGGCCACCTTGCGCGCGGCCGCGTCGTGCGTCTCGAAGCGCAGCTTCATGGTCGGCAGGCCGCGCATCACGAGATAGGCGTCGTCCGCGCTCACGCCCAGGCCCAGGCGCATGTGCGCCAGCGCCAGCCGGTCGTGCACGGCCTTGTCGCGGGTGATCACGGCGCCCATGAGTACGTCCGAACCGCCGGACTGGTACTTGGTCAGCGCATGCATGACGATGTCGACGCCGAGGTCGAAACCGCGCAGCGCCAGGCCGGCCGACCAGGTGTTGTCCAGCGCCACCAGCACCTCGCGCGCATGCGCCGCGGCGCAGATGGCGGGCAGGTCCGGCACTTCCATCGAGACCGAACCAGGGGCTTCCGTCCAGATCAGCTTCGTGTTCGGCTGGATCAGCTCGGCGATGCCGGCCCCGGCCAGCGGATCGTAATAGCGTGCAGTGATGCCGAAGTCGGCGCTCAGCCAGCGCCCCAGTTCGCGGTTCGGGTTGTAGACGTTATCCGGCAGCAGCACGTCGTCGCCCGCTTTCAGCAGCGCGAAGTCGACCATGGAAATCGCCGCCAGGCCCGAGGGCGCCAGCAGGCAGTGTGTGCCGCCTTCGATCTCGGCCAGCCGCGCTTCCAGCGTAAAGGTGGTCGGCGTGCCGTGCAGGCCGTAGGTGTAGGCGTTCTTTTCCTTCCACTCGCCGGACCGCATCGCCGCCACGTTCTCGAACAGGACCGTCGAGGCGTGGTGGATGGCCGGGGGATAGGCATCGAAGCCTGCGGGGGCGGTGTAGCCGGTATGGACGATGGTGGTCTGGAGAGACTTTTTGGTCATGGTGCTTTCGTAAATGAAAATGGCCGGTCGCGGGTGCGCGATGCCGGCCATTCTATGATTTTATGATTTATGCTGCAGCTTGCGCGGACAGGCCGCTGTGCCTGTTCCGCGTGCGCACAAATGCGCACCCTGCGGATGCCGGGGCTGCGCCTCGCCGCGTCAGGCGACGGTCGCCCACAGGTCGTGCGCGTCGGCCTTGGTGACGACGACATCGGCGAACTGGCCGACGGCCAGCTTGGCCTTGCCCGGCACCAGCGAACGCTTGATGTGGACCACGCCGTCGATTTCCGGCGCGTCGGCGGCCGAGCGGCCGATCGCTTCGCGGGCGTTGACCTCATCAATCAGCACGCGGATGGTCTTGCCGACTTTCGCCTGCAGGCGCTTGGCCGAAATCTCTTCCTGCAGCAGCATCACGCGCGCACGGCGCTCTTCGCGCACCGCCGAGGGCACCGGGTTGTCCAGCAGGTTGGCGGTGGCGCCTTCCACCGGCGAATAGGCGAAGCAGCCCAGGCGGTCGATCTGCGCTTCCTTCAGGAAGTCGAGCAGGTATTCGAACTCGGCCTCGGTTTCGCCCGGGAAGCCGGCGATGAAGGTCGACCGGATCGTCAGGTCCGGGTTCATCGCGCGCCAGGCCAGGATGCGGTCGAGGTTCTTCTCGCCGCTGGCCGGACGCTTCATGCGCTTCAGGACGTCCGGATGCGCGTGCTGCATCGGGATGTCGAGGTAAGGCAGCACATGGCCGTCGCCCATCAGCGGAATCACCTGGTCGACGTGCGGGTACGGATACACGTAGTGCATGCGCACCCAGGCGTCGTACTGGCGCGCCAGCACGCCCAGCGCCTCGGTGAGCTGCGTCATGTGGGTCTTGATCGGGCGGCCGTTCCAGAAACCGGTGCGGAACTTGACGTCGACGCCGTAGGCCGAGGTGTCCTGCGAAATCACCAGCAGTTCCTTGACGCCGGCCTTGAACAGGTTTTCGGCCTCGATCAGCACCTCGTGGATCGGGCGCGAGACCAGGTCGCCGCGCATCGACGGGATGATGCAGAAACTGCAGCGGTGGTTGCAACCCTCGGAAATCTTCAGGTAGGCGTAGTGCTTCGGCGTGAGTTTCACGCCATGGTCCGGCATCAGGTCAACGAAAGGGTTGTGCGGTTTCGGCAGGTGCAGGTGCACCGATTCCATCACCTCGGTCATCGCGTGCGGACCGGTCACGGCCAGCACCTTCGGGTGCACCTTGGTGATGATGTCCTCGCCCGAGGCATCCTTCTTCGCGCCCAGGCAGCCGGTGACGATGACTTTACCGTTCTCGGCCAGCGCTTCGCCGATCGCGTCGAGCGACTCCTGCACCGCGGCGTCGATGAAGCCGCAGGTGTTGACGATGACGAGGTCGGCGCCGTCGTAGGATTTCGCGGTCTGGTAGCCTTCGGCGCGCAGCTGGGTCAGGATCTGTTCCGAATCGACCAGGGCCTTCGGGCAGCCGAGCGAGACGAAACCGACCTTTGGCGCAGCGGCCGGTGCAACAGCGGGTGCGGCAGCGGTGGCGAGCTCAGGCGTGGTGGCGACGGTGGTGGCAGCGGTCGTGGCAGATTCGGGATTGCGGCGGAGTTCGAGCATGTGGGATCGGTGTCAGAAAATTCTGGGCAATCCGCGATTGTACCCGAAGCGAGGATTCCGGCACATGGCCGGGGGTGGTTTTGGGGGTGGTACGGGGCGTGTGTGCAACGCGGCGGCGGGGAGAGAACGGGGATTTTGACGGGGTGACAACGGATGAAAGCAAGCAGTGAGGCGACATCGACGCCCATCTGCAAGGTCGATGAGCTGCAGATGTCGCCTATCGACGCGTGGACGGGAGACCCGTCCACGCGTTCAGCCGACGGATGCGTGACGTATGGCTTGATGGGCGCCCAATCAACCGTGGCCGCCCACTACGATCACTTCTTGTCCGTCGGCGTGGTCGGCGGGAACGGAAACGCGCTGAACAGCGCCTTGCTCTGGTTCTGCATCTGCTCCTGCATCTGAACGAACAGGTTCTTGCTCTGGTCGATGTAGTTGTTCATCATGCCCTGCATCATCGGACCCTGGACGTTCATGAACTGGGTCCACATCTCGGGGCTGAATGGCTTGCCCTCCAGCGGGCCGGCGGCGTTGCTGGTGAACTTGTTCTGGATGTCGGTGAAGGCCTGGACGTTCTTTTCCAGGTAGGACCCCATCATCCCCTGCATCGCATGGCCGTAATAACGGATGATCTGGGCCAGCACCGAGCTCGAGAACATCGGCGCGCCGTTCGCTTCCTCTTCCAGGATAATCTGCAGCAGGATGCTGCGCGTCAGGTCTTCGCTGGTCTTGGCGTCGACGACCGTGAATTCGTCGGCGTCGAGGACCAGCTGCTTCACGTCCGTCAAGGTGATATAGGAACTGGTCTGGGTGTCGTAGAGACGACGGTTCGGGTATTTCTTGATCAGGCGTTCAGTACTGTTTTTTGCACTACTCATCTCAAGTTCCATAGGTTGCGCCCTCGGCTGGGCGCCGTGAGAAATTACCAAGAAGCCCGCGCCGGTCGGCACGAAGCGGGCCCAATCTTGCTCAACGCGACAAACCAACTAAAAATACCACGTTCGTTGCGCAGGTGCAGCAAATTTCGCACCTGCCCACCAACGAGAATGCACCATATTGGTGCATAGGCAGCGACGAAGGCCTCAGTCCCCCCTCACCTTCACATACCGTCCCGGGGCCGGTTCCGAAGGCAGGTAGCGCTCGTTGCCGGGCTGAGCCGGGGCCGGCACTTCGGGGCCGCCGTTCTCTTGCAGGAAGCGCGCCCACTCGGGCCACCAGCTGCCCTTGCGCTCCTCGGCGCCGGCAAACCAGTCTTCCGGGGTACGCGGACTGCTTTTGCGCTTCTTGTCGTTGCCGTTCCTGGCGCTCGTTTCGTTCACCCAATAGCTACGCTTGTTCTTCGAGGCAGGATTGATCACGCCGGCAATGTGCCCCGACGCCCCCAGCACGTAGCGGTTGGCCTTGGCATTCTTCGGATTGAGCAGGTTCATCGAGGCGAAGGCGGCCTGCCAGGGCACGATGTGGTCTTCCCTGGAGCCGTAGATAAAGGTCGGGCAGTCGATGCGGCCGAGGTCGACCGGCACGCCGCATACGGTCAGCTTGCCCGGCACCTTCAGCTTGTTCTCGAGGTAGGTATTGCGCAGGTACCAGCAGAACATCGGACCCGGCAGGTTGGTACTGTCTGCGTTCCAGTACAGCAGGTCGAAGGCCGGCGGCACCTTGCCTTTCAGGTAGTTCTGCTGCAGGTAGTTCCACACCAGGTCGTTAGGACGCAGCGCCGAAAAGGTGGTCGCCAGGTCGCGCCCGGGCATGATGCCGCCCGTGGCCAGGGCATGTTCGCGCAACCCGACCTGGGCTTCGTCGATGAAGACTTCGAGCACGCCGGTATCCGAAAAATCGAGCAGGGTCGTCAGCAGGCTCAGGCTGGCGGCCGGCTGGCGGCCGCGTGCGGCCAGTACCGACAGCGCCGTCGCGGCGATCGTGCCGCCGACACAGAAGCCGAATACATGCACCTTGTCCTGGGCAGTGATCTCGCGCACGACGTCGATCGCCTCGATCGCGCCGCGCTCCACGTAGTCGTCCCAGGTGAGCGAGGCCATCGACTTGTCGGGATTGCGCCACGAGACCATGAACACGGTATTGCCCTCGCCGACCACGTAGCGCACCAGCGAATTCTCCGGCTGCAGGTCGAGGATGTAGAACTTGTTGATGCATGGCGGAATCATCAGCAGCGGCACCGCGCGCACGTTCGGCGTCGTCGGGCTGTACTGGATCAGCTGGAACAGCTCGTTCTCGTAGACCACCTGGCCGGGCGTGGTGCCGACGTTCACGCCAACTTCGAAGGCGGACTCGTCGGACTGCGAGATGCGGCCCTTCTGCAGGTCGGCCAGCATGTTCTGCAAGCCCTTGGTCAGGCTTTCACCCTTGGTCTCGATGAGTTTGGCCTGTACTTCCGGATTCGTTGCCAGGAAGTTGGCCGGCGACATCGCGTCCACCATCTGCTGCACGGTAAAACGAATCCTCTGGCGCTCGCGCGGGCCCTCGACGGCATCGGCCAGCGCCAGCATGAATTCGCTGTTCAGCAGGTAGGACGCGGCCGTGAAGGCGGAGAGCGCATTGGCGCTCCATTCCGAGCTCGAGAAGCGCTTGTCGTGCAGTACCGGGGTCTTGCCGGACATGAAGTCCTGCCACAGCTGGCCGGCCTTTTTCAGGTAGTCCTGGCGCAGGGTTTCCAGCCTGTTCGGGGCGATGGTGACGCCGGAATCCTTGAACACCCCGGCAAGCGGGTTGGCCGCGCCGGCCTGGAGGTTGGCGGGAGCAGGGAACTGCATCCAGCCCTGCCAGGCGGCCGGGTTGGCGAGTTGGTTCATCCAGGTTGCGGCAAAAGCCTGGGGGGCGGGCATGTTCATGTCGGCGTCCGTTGTTAGAATCGGGTTGTCAACTGGAGAAAAGCATGTGGATCGTTGCAATCGGCTGGAGCTATGTCGTCATCCTGATGGCGGCGACGGAAACCTCCATCGTCGCCGGAATCATGACATTTTTAATTTACTGCATGATACCCCTGTCTATACTTTTTTACCTCACCGGTTCGAAACGGCGGCGGGCGCGACGGGCGGCGGCGGCTGCCCGCAGCGAGGCGCAGCCGGGTGGAAGGGCCATCGCGGGAATGCCAGAGCGAACGCCAGCGGCAGCGCCGGCCGTTGCGCCGGTTCCACATCCAGGCAGCGACGGCGGCTGCGATGGTGGCGCTTGCGGGAATTAGGGGCAGTATTGATGACGCCGGGGCGCGTCACTTGAGCCAGATCAAACTCGCCTGGCGGCCCGTCACGCCATCGCGGCGGTACGAATAGAAGCGGTCGCGTTCCAGCGCCGTGCAGTGCAGGCCGCCGGACACGCTGGTCACCCCATCGCGCTCGAGCATCAGGCGCGCCAGCGCGAACATGTCGGCCATGTACTTGCCGCCCAGCTCGGGGTGGCGCGCGAAGGCGAAGCCGATGTCCTGTCCCGGCAGGGCCCGGGCGAAACTATCGAACACGTCCTGTCCCACTTCGAAGGCGGTCGGGCCGATGGCCGGCCCCATCCATGCGGTGATCTCGCCGGCGCCGGCCGCGCGCATCGCCGCCAGCGTCTGCCCGAGCACCCCGCCGGCCAGGCCGCGCCAGCCCGCGTGGGCGGCGCCCACGACCTTCCCTTCCCGGTCGGCCAACAGCACCGGCAGGCAGTCCGCCGTCAGGATCGCGCACACCACGCCGGGGAGCGTGGCGATGCTGGCGTCGCCGGTGCGGGTCGGCTGGCCCGGCCCGACGCTGGCGGCATCGACCACGGCGGCGCCGTGCACCTGCGCGATCCAGGCCGGGCGGCCGGGCAGGAAGGCTTGCAGCCGCACCCGGTTCTCCTGCACCGCGGCCGGATCGTCGCCCACGTGCAGGCCGAGGTTCAGCCCGCCCGCACCCTGCCCGTCATCGTAGGGCGCTGCGGACACGCCGCCGAGGCGCGTGGTGGCCAGCGCGCCGACGTTCGCCGGCGCGTCCGGCCACTCGGGGATGATCAGGTGCTCGGACAGCATAAGGGTTTGGCCTGACATCAGAGGGCTTCCGGTTCGGCGATGCCGGCGCGCGCGATCAGCTCGGCGAAGTCCTGCGCCAGCGGTACGACCCACTCGCACTGCTCCCCGGTTTCCGGGTGCACCAGGCCGAGGCGGCGCGCCTGCAGGGCCTGGCGATGGAAGACCGGGCTCAGGTGGGTCTTGCCGTACACCGAGTCGCCGACCAGGCCGAAACCGATCGACAGCATGTGCACGCGGATCTGGTGGGTACGGCCCGTTTCGAGGCGGCACTGCACCAGGCTCACCGGGCGGCGGTCGAGCATGCCTTCGGCGACGCGGGTGTAGTGGGTGATGGCCGGCTTGGCGCCCAGGCTGGTCGAGACCGCCATCTTGACGCGGTCCTTCGGATGGCGGCCCATCGGCGCGTCGATGGTGCCCAACAGTTGCGGCGTGCCCCATACCAGCGCGAAGTATTCGCGCTTGACGGTGCGCGCCTGCAGCTGGCGCACCAGGTCGGTCTGGGCCGCCAGGGTCTTGCCGACGACCATCAGGCCGCTGGTGTCCTTGTCCAGGCGGTGCACGATGCCCGCGCGCGGCACCGCGGCCAGCTGCGGGGCATGGTGCAGCAGGCCGTTGAGCAGGGTGCCGGTCCAGTTGCCGGCGCCCGGGTGCACGACCAGGCCGGCCGGCTTGTTGATGACGAGGATGTGCTCGTCCTCGTAGACGATGTTCAGGTCGATCGCCTCCGGCGCGTAGGCGGTGTCCTCGGGCGCCGGCTGGGGCCGGACTTCGACCGTCTCGTCGCCGTAGGCGGTGTCCTTGCCGCGCGCCGGCTTGCCGTCGACCAGCACATGGCCCTGCTCGAACCAGAGCTGCAGGCGGCTGCGCGAGAATTGCGGCACCAGGCTGGCCACGACCTTGTCGAGGCGCTGTCCGCAGGCCTCTTCGCCCAGGCGCAGGGTGATCGGGGAAAGGTCGATGCCGCTCGCGACGAGCGCACCCTCGGGAAACTCGGCATCGATTTCGTCGTCGAAATCGGGGTCCAGGGGCAAATCCGCCGAATTCGGCGCAGGAGTTAATATCACGTCAGTCCCATCGGCTATAATCAGCCTTTCGTTGAATCTCGGTAAAACTTTCTTGCAAAAAGCTATGCAAAAAAAATTGTCTGTGTTGGTTGGTTGTGCCCTGCTAAGTTTGTCTGCTTGCAGTCTGTTGCCGGAGAAGATAGACGAAACCAAAAACTGGTCGGCGACGAAATTATACGCTGAGGCGCGCGATGAAATGGACGGCGGCCACTACGAGGCCGCAATCAAGCTGTTCCAGAAACTCGAGTCCAGCTATCCGTTCGGCACCTATGCCACTCAGGCACAGATGGAAATTGCCTACGCTCACTACAAATCGCAGGACCAGGCCCAGGCCCTGGCCGCGGTCGAGCGCTTCATCAAGCTGCACCCGAATCATCCGCAAGTCGACTATATGTATTACCTGCGTGGCCTGATCAACTTCAACGACCAGCTCGGCTTCATGAGTTTCATCTACGCCCAGGATCCGACCGAGCGCGATCCGAAAGCGACGCGTGAAGCCTTTACCGCATTCAAGGCCCTGGTCGACAAGTTCCCAGACAGCAAGTACGCGCCGGATTCAATCGCGCGCATGAAGTACCTGATCAATGCAATGGCGTCCTATGAAGTGCACGTGGCCAATTACTACTATCGCCGCGGCGCCTACCTCGCTGCGCTCAACCGCGCGCAAGGCGCGGTGAAGGACTACGCCGATTCCCCGGCGATCGAGGAAGCGCTGTTCATCATGATCCGCAGCTACGACAAGCTGGGCATGTTCGACCTGCGCGACGACACCCAGCGTATCTTCCTGCGCAACTACCCGAGCAGCAAGTGGCTGAACCCCAACGCGGCCAGCGAGACGCCGTGGTGGAAGTTCTGGTCGAAGGCCGCGCCACGGCCGGCGCCGAAGGATGCTGCGCCGGCCAAAGAGTATCGCAGCGACGCCCGGTAAACATGCAGGGTGCGCCCAAGTGCGCACCCTGCATGTTTACCGCTGGCGCTCACCCGCTGACCCTGCGCCTGAACACCCAGCTGCGCTGATCCGACCGCTCCTCATCGAACGCATAACCGTCGAGATCGAACTGCTTGAGCTGTTCCGGGTCCTTGATGCCCCTGGTCACCGCGTAGCGCGCCATCATGCCGCGCGCGCGCTTGGCGAAGAACGAAATGATTTTGTACTTGCCGTTTTTCCAGTCCTCGAACACCGGCGCGATCACCGGCACCGACAGCAGCTTCGGCTTGACCGACCTGAAGTATTCTTCCGAAGCGAGGTTGACCAGCGCCGTCGCGCCGTTCGCGGCGATCTGCCGGTTCAATGCGTCGGTGACGGTCTCGCCCCAGAACGCGTACAGATCCTTGCCGCGCGCATTCGGCAGCCGGGTTCCCATCTCGAGCCGGTAGGGATGGATCAGGTCGAGCGGACGCAACAGGCCGTACAGGCCCGACAGGATGCGCAGGTGCGACTGGGCGTAGTCCAGTTCGGCAGGCTCGAACGAGCGTGCGTCCAGCCCCGCGTAGACGTCCCCATTGAACGCCATCACCGCCTGGCGCGCCTCTTCGGCATCGGCATTCCAGGTCGCGTAACGGGTCACGTTGAGCACCGACAGACTGTCCGAAATGCTCATCAGTTCGCCGATCTGGCCCG
>JBBWZO010000202.1:0-32671 GCA_039649125.1 Massilia sp.
AAAGGCCGGCCACCGCGTGCGCGGCTGGCCGGCCCTTCATTCAAGCCTGGCGGGAAGGATCAGGCGGCAATGGTCAAGCTGCCACCCCGGCCTCGTGCGCCTGCTGGTCGGCGTGGTACGACGAACGCACCATCGCGCCCACGGCGGCGTGCACGAAGCCCATCTCGTAGGCCTTCTCTTCGAACATTTTAAAAGTGTCCGGGTGCACGTAGCGGCGCACCGGCAGGTGCGAATTCGACGGCGCCAGGTACTGGCCGATGGTCAGCATGTCGATGTCGTGCTCGCGCATGTCGCGCATCACTTCCAGGATCTCTTCGTCGGTCTCGCCCAGGCCCACCATCAGGCCCGACTTGGTGACCGCGCTCGGGTACATCTTCTTGAAGTCGCGCAGCAGCACCAGCGAGTGCTGGTAGTCGGCGCCCGGGCGCGCTTCCTTGTACAGGCGCGGCACGGTTTCCAGGTTGTGGTTCATCACGTCCGGCAGGCCGTCGGCGAAGATGTTCAGGGCCTTTTCCAGGCGGCCGCGGAAGTCCGGCACCAGCACTTCGATCTTGGTATTCGGAGAGAGTGCACGGGTCTTGGTGATGCATTCCACAAAATGGCCGGCGCCGCCGTCACGCAGGTCGTCGCGGTCGACCGAGGTGATCACGACATACGACAGGCGCAGGTCGGCGATGGTCTTCGCCAGGTTGGCTGGTTCGTTGACGTCGAGCGGGTCCGGGCGGCCGTGGCCGACGTCGCAGAACGGGCAGCGGCGCGTGCACTTGTCGCCCATGATCATGAAGGTCGCCGTGCCCTTGCCGAAGCATTCGCCGATGTTCGGGCAGCTCGCTTCTTCGCACACGGTCACCAGGTTATTGGCGCGCAGGATGTCCTTGATCTCGTAGAAGCGCGAGGAGGCGGTGGCCGCCTTGACCCGGATCCAGTCCGGCTTTTTCAGGCGCTCGCTGTCGGCGAGCGGCACGATCTTGATCGGGATGCGCGAGGTTTTGTTCGCACCCTTTTGCTTCTCGAGGGCGTTGTAGGCGGGAGTCAGACCGGTATCGGTGTCGGTAGTCATGTCGCTCAGGGCCCGGGAGGGCTTCAGTTGGAGTTGTTCGGTTCGGCGGCGCCGGGGGCAGCGTCCGACGCCAGGTGCTGCACCAGGGCGCGCGCCAGAGCCTGCTGCACGTCGGCCAACGGCGCCTCGATGCCCATCGTGCGCATATCGACGGTGGACAGGCCGGCATAGCCGCAAGGGTTGATCCACGAGAACGGCGCCAGGTCCATCGCCACGTTCAGCGATACGCCATGGTAGGTGCAGCCGTTGCCGCGCACTTTTAAACCGAGCGCGGCGATCTTTGCGCCGCGCCTGGGACCGTCGGCAATATAGATGCCCGGCGCGCCGGCGACACGTTCGCCGCCGAGATTATACGCCGCCAGCACGTCGATGACCGCCTGTTCGATTTTTGCCACAAATTGCCGGGCATACAGTTTGCCACCCGGCTTGTTGCGCCGTAAATCCATCAACAGGTAGATCACGACCTGGCCGGGACCGTGGTAGGTCACTTCGCCGCCGCGGTCGGTCTGCACCACGGGAATGGCATTCTCCGGCACGCCGGGGCCGGCCAGCAGGTGGCCGCGGTCGGCGCCCAGGCCAAGCGTGAACACCGGCGGGTGCTCGACGATCCACAGCTCGTCGGGCGTGTCGGCCGTGCGCGCATCGGTAAACGCACGCATCGCGGCAAACGTGGGTTCGTAGTCGGCGCGGCCCAGCTCGCGGATGAGTGGGCTGGCGAGGCGGATCGGGTGCATGGGAATCCGGTCGGGGAAGGTGGAGGAGGGTAGGAAGGGTCTGTTACCAGAACCCCTCCCCCCTAAGAACCGTGCATGCGACTTTCATAGCACACGGCTCAAGCACAACAAAAGTTCCTATTCAGGAACCGGCTTAACAATTTGTAATCCAAGGCTATGCACTTGCGAGTGGCAATTGGGGTGCAATAATACGCGATTTCTAAGGGCATTGCTGCCACCGGCCACACGGTACTCTATGTGGTGGTCATGCCATCCGGTATACATGTCCATCTCGTACCCGCATAACGCGCACAGGCCTCGTTGGTCGGAGTACAACTTCGCCCATTCCTTTCGGTAGCGCATGCTTTTCAGCATCCGCTCCTGACGAAGGGTTTCGCCGTACACTTCCCATTGTGGGTCATAAGGGTTGTATTCCCCCTTGATTTTCCTGTGGCGTTCGATTGGGGTACCCGGGAGCGAGTACAGCTCCAGTAACCCTTTCGTGCCATCCTTTTTGCGCACGACTGCCGCAAACACCCAGTTCCGATCTCCTACTGTCCGCCAGTACTTCTTGCGGATTTTGCTGAGCTTCATCCTTGGGTGCCTTCTCTTGGCCCACCTCGTGAGCCGCCAAAACATCAGCGACTCCACGAGCGAGAACGTTGCTTTGGCCACTACGGGACTGTGGTACTGCGCCCAACCCCGTAGCATCGGGTTCAGCATTCGAATCAGGTTCTCATGCCTACTTGCGAGGTTATCGCCGATGACTTTCCTCAGCTTTTCGTAGAACGTTTTAACGTTTTTCTTACTTGGCTTGATGAGTAGTTTTCCGTTGTATTTCCGGAAGTTCCACCCGAGGAAGTCAAAGCCTTTGTCGATGTGTATGACTTTGGTTTTGGCTTGGGAAAGTCGTAGTCCCCGTATTGCTAGGAACTCTTCCACCCAAGGCCGGATCTCGTTTTCCAGAAGCTCTTGCGAGACCCCTGTGATCACAAAATCGTCCGCATATCGTACGACCCCGACTTTCAGCTTTTCGACCTTCGACCGACCGACTCGTGTACCAAGGTACTTCGTCAGTTCGGTTTCCAGTCCATTCAGCGTCCAATTTGCTAGTGCAGGGCTGATGATGCCACCCTGCGGCGTTCCTGCTGTGGTGGCCAACAATTGCGCCCGGTCGACTACCCCGGCTTTGAGCCACTTCCGAAGGATCGTCTTGTCCATGCAGACATGTCTGATCATCCATTCGTGGTTGATGTTGTCGAAAAAGCCTTCAATGTCCGCGTCCAGCACCCATTGCGCCGAGTTTCCCCGGCATGTCTGGAGGAAGATTTGGCCCATTGCGTCTGCCGTCGAGCGGTTCTTCCTGAACCCATACGAGTTCGGGTCGCTTACCGTCTCCAGCACCGGATCGAGCGCCGACAGGAAAAGTGCCTGCATCGCTCGGTCTCTCATGGTTGGAATACCCAGTGGGCGTTCTTTTCCATTGGCTTTCGGGATATAGACCCTCCGAAGAGGCCGGGGTCGATACCGCCGTTTCTGCAACTGCGCAATTGCCGCGTACTTCTGCGATGGTGTTTCCCATAGCTGCTGGTCCACACCTGAGGTACGTTTGCCTTGATTCTCTGTCACTCGTTTAACCGCTAGCGCCTTCGCGCTGAACGAGCGGGTCAGCCACCTTTGCAGGGATTTCACCCTGCGCCAGTCGCCTTCCTGTGTAGCCTTCGCTAAACGGATCTGCATGACCTTCACACTCTTCTGAACGCGCCGCCAGTCAATGGCGGCCCATTCGGTGGGAGCATGCGAGGACGCAGAACCGAAGTTGTCTTCGATTACTCTCATTGCTGAACCTCGTCGTAGTAGTTGCCCGGCGAGGACGCAATCCTCCCCGAAGGGAAGGCTGTGTCCCTTGGGGCGGTTAAATAATCTACTTTGTCTATGTAGTCGTTGAACGACTATTGCACCAGATGGAAGTCTGCCCGCTTTCACGTTAGGACAAATCTCGAATCCCTATCCAACCCATTACAGGCTGGCGTTCGCTTTTTCCATCCTCCCATACCCGCTCCGCCAAGGGCTTCCCTTAGGGTCTTCCCCCGTCGAGTCACTTGCCTTCCCGGTACTCTGGGCTAGGCGGCGAATCGGGCTTACCCTGTTCCCTGTGATACCAGCACGGCATGTTCTGCCGTACACGACTGTTTAGGGTCTGACTTTCCCCCGGTGGTTCGATAACGACGTATCCCCAGAGCTGACGGAGATAACTAACCACTTACCTTTTGGTTCGGGCCAGCAGCAGCTTAGGCCCGTCAATGTTTACGAGGGTTCCAACGTCAGTTCACATTACATTACCCATGCAGCCTCACCTAGCCCCTCCACCGCTTTGCTGCTAGCAGTTTCCACATCCTCACTCGCGTGTAAGACGTGCCGCGTTGTGCGGGGGTTCATCGTCGTCGGAGCTTCAAACCACTCCGTTACCGGAATAGCATGTCCGAGTAGGTGTCAGGTGGTCGTACACCTGGTCACGGCCCCGATCCCTCGGGTGTGACAAGATATCGCAGAGTTTGCGCTTACCGCCGTACCTTTTGAATGCAAAACCCGGGCGGGTCTATCTCTTTAATTCTCAGGTTGAGAAATTTGCTTGGATTGCGAAGAATCGTTGCGCGGAGACAACAAACATAGCCCAATTGGGCGACTAACGCAGCGGAACTCACGCGCATGGCCATAGAAATGACCATGTCGAGGGTTGCTTCTGTCAGTGTTTGGTTGCGTTGTTTTCCCAGAAAATTGCAGACGCAATTAGGGAGCCCACGGTTTTTCAATGCCAGTCCAGGGAATTTAGTTGAACTAAATCAAGGACTTACCGAGTGGCTTGTAAGATGAGGTACAGCTTCAAATGATTGCCGCAGAGCGACATAAGCGACCACAGGTCGCACCAGCCCCGACATTATATGCCAGCGCCGCTGCCCCTGCCGGGTATCGGCCGAGGGCAAGGACGCGGCTTTACTTTGGCAGACGGCCCTTACAGGACAATCTTGACCATCGGGTGCGAGGACAGGGTGCGGTAGATGTCGTCGAGCTGCTCGCGGCTGGTGGCGCGCACGATGCAGGTCAGCCCCGTGTAGTTGCCCTTGCCCGACGGACGCACTTCCATGCGGCCGTGGTGGAAGGTCGGGTCGAAGCCGGTTACCACCTCGACGATCGTGGTGGCAAAGGCTTCATGCGTCGGGCCCATCACCTTGATCGGGAAGTCGCTCGGGTATTCGATGAGGGATTCTTTCGGGTCCATTGTGCAATTCCAGTGCAAAAGCACATTGTAGCCAATACGCGCCCGGCGCGCGGGCCGGCCGGCAAATGGCCAGACGCCGCCTCCTGGCCGGCCATTCCCCCCTCAGCGCTCCATTTGCCGGACCCTGCCGCGGTGGTGCGGACCGTCGTCGTCGCGGCGCATGGTGTGCGGCGCCGGTGCCGGGGCAGGTTGCGCCACGGCGGCGGGCGCCGCAACCGGCGGCGGCATCGGCATGGCCCTGGGTGGCGGCGGCGCCACCGCGGTCGCGACCGGCCGCGGCATCTGGACCTGTGCTTGCGCCTGCGCCTGCGCGCGGGCAGCGGCCGCTTCCATCGCCCCGGCGGCGCCCCCGCGATGGCTGAACGGCTGCGCCGGCGGCTGGATCGCCGCCGCACGCTGGCTTTCCTCGCGCTGCCGTTCCAGGAAGCGCCGTTGCCGCTCCTCGAGCGCCTCGCGGGTGACACCGCCGCCTCGGCGCAAGTCTCCGCCGAACCCGCCCGGGGGCTGGGTCGTGATGATGCGCTGCTGCGGCACGAATCCCGGTTGCATGGTCGTGACCTGCGGCACCAGGTCGGCGGCCGGCGGCGGGCTGGTCGTGATCGGGGCAGGGGCGGGGCGATTGTCTCCCCGTTCGGCCCAGCGGCCGCCGCGGCGGTCGCCATCGTTCCCGCTACGGTGGCCTTCCCAGCGGCCTTCCCAGCGCCGGTCGCTGCGCCCATCCCAGCGGCCGTCGCGACGATCCGCACGGCGCCCCTCGTCGGCACGCGTGATGGCCTCGCGCACGAAGCGGGGGGCCGGCGGCAAGGCCGTCGGGGCCGCCTCCCAGGTGCGCGGCGGCGTCACGCGCGGCTCGCGCCCCACGACGATCTCGTTGCGCTGATTAAAACGGTCCTGCGGCACCACGGTCAGGCCGCGCTGGCGGTAGTTATGTTGACCATCATGCTTGCCATCGTGCTTGGCGTCATGCCGCCTGTCGTGCTTGCGGCCCCACCGGTCGTGCGCGTTCAGCCGGCGCAGGTGCTCGTCCGACAGGCGGTAGCCCGGCACGAAGTGCTCGTGCGGCGACAGCGGGTACCAGCCCTGGGCGATCGAGGGCCGGGAATGGAAATTCAGGTGCCAGCCGGCGCCGCCCACCCAGCCCACCAGTGCCGGCGCCCACACCGGATGGCGCTCGATGCGTCCCGGCGCCCAGGCCCAGCGGTTGTGCACATGGACCCAGCGGCCGTAGTGGAAGGGCGCATAGCCCCAGGGCGCGTCGTCGACCCAGGTCCAGCCCCAGGGAGCAATCCAGGTCCAGCGGCCGTCGCGGTAGGGCACCCAGGTCGAGGCCACGTTCGGCAGCCACAGGGCGCCGTACTCGCTGTCCTCGCGCCAGCTGCCGTGACGGTCCAGGTCTTCGTAGCCGGTCATCTCGGACGTCACGTAGCGGGTGGCGCGCACGGCGTCGGCCTCGCGGTCGCGGGTGGCGGCCCACTCGTCGAAGGCATCCGGCAGGGCCTGCATGGTGCGCAGGTCGTTGCCCTGCATTTCGGCGCTGCGGCCGGCGCGCACGGTGAGCCGTTCGCCGCCGCCTTCGACGATCGCCACGCCCTCGAACACGTTGACGGTGCTGGTGTCAGGCGTGCGCCCGGCATCGACGCGCACCCGTCCCGGCCCCTGCAGCAGCACGCGCGCGTCCGGCGTGCTCAGCTCGAAGCCGGCGGCCAGCTCGCCATTGGCGACGCGGATGCTGGCGCTGCCGTAATGCAGGCGCAGGTGCAGCTCGTCGTCGTCCAGCCGCACCACCTCGAGCGCGGAATCGCCATCGATGCGCACGGCGGTCGAGCCGACGCGCAGCTCGCTGCGGGCGCCGGGCGCGGTGGAGATCGTGTTGTTGGAGGTGACCGGCCAGTTGACGAGGGCGGTGCTGGCCGCCTCGCCGGGCATGCTGATGCTGACCTGGCCCTGCGCCAGCGACACACGGCCGACCCGGGCCGGGGGATCGTCCGCCAGCGCCAGGTTGGTCAACGCCGCCAATGCCAGCAGCATCGCGGACTTCAGGGAACGGAGTGTCATCGTGGGCTCCAGGCGTGCGCCAAGGCGGTAAGGACGGACTGCATCAACCTGATTACACCGCAGCGGCGCACGCCAGACAATCCGGGTTACAGACGGTTGCAACTGAGGTAAGTCCGAAACAAGCCCGGCTGCGCAAACGCTAGGCGCCAGTGCGCTCTACGAAGAACAGCATCGAACCGACCACGACCAGCACGGCGCCAAAAAACCGGTTCTGGAGGCGCACCGCGCGCGGGTCGCGGAACAGGCGCTGCATGGAAGCGGCGAGGGTGGCGTAGCCGTGCATGACGAGGCTGTCGATGGTGACCATCGTCACACCCAGGATCAGCAGCTGAGGCAGCAGCGGCGCGTCCTTCGAGATGAACTGCGGCAGCACCGCCACCATGAAGATGATGCCTTTCGGGTTGGTGGCATTGGTGAGAAAGCCGGTCAGCACGCGCTTTTTCACGGACGGATGGGCGGCCAGGCCGGCGCCGCTGGCCATCGGGCCGCTTTGCGCCTTCGAGCGCCACTGCGACACGCCGAGATAGATCAGGTACAGCGCGCCCACCACTTTGACCACGAAAAAGGCCGTAGGCGAGGCCAGCAGGAGCGAGCCGACGCCGGCACCGGCGATCGCCAGTACCAGGACCAGGCCCAGCTGCAGACCGAAGACGGTGACGCTGGCCTTTTTGACGCCGTAGGCAAGGCCGTGCGACATCGACAGGACGGCGCCGGAACCGGGCGAAATGGCAATCACGGTGCCTGCGATGACGAAGGCGATCCAGGTGGCGAAACTCATGCGGGACTCGGGAAACGAAAAGAGAGAAGGGCATGGCGCGGCGCGGGGCCGCGGCTGCATGCCGCAAGAAAAGTGACGGTATGACTTCTTGCTTCAAAGAGCGGGAAGAGTAGCACAAGTAATTGCTACTTGTAATCTCCAACGCCCGGCCCGGCGGCATGGGCGCGCCCTGTCAGCGTGCACCTGTCAACGTGCTGCCTCCTGCGGCAGAAGGCCCTGCCGCGTACCGGTTACAACAGGCCCGGTTCGGCGCCGGCGCTGCCCAGGCGGGAGCGCAGGGCCGCATTGATCAGGGTCTGGTAACCGGTCCCGCTGCGCTCGGACAGGTTGCGGAACTCTTTCAGCACCTCGTCGTCCAGGTAGATGGTGATGCGCGTCTTGCGCTTGGGCGGACGGGTGCGGCGCACCGGGGCAGTCGCTGGGCCGGCTTGGTTCATGGTCGGGGTCATCCTGGTCTCCTTCTGCTGGGCGAGGCTGGCGTACCGCAAGCCTTCGATGCTGACTATACGTATATCGCACCCCAACCCGGCCGTGAAAGCGACGAGCTGCAGATTTCCACGGCTGAAACGCATTTTTTCGCGCTGAACCGTGTGCCCGAGGTAGCTGTGCTCGGTTAAGATGCTGCCATATTGATAATCGACAGGAGCAGGTCCATGGCTGCAGGCAGTTTGCTGGCATTACTCGACGATATCGCAACCGTCCTCGACGACGTTACCGTGATGAGCAAGGTGGCGGCGAAGAAGACCGCCGGCGTGCTGGGCGACGACCTGGCGCTCAACGCCCAGCAGGTATCGGGCGTCGATTCCTCGCGCGAACTGCCGGTGGTCTGGGCCGTGGCCAAGGGCTCGTTCTGGAACAAGGCGATCCTGGTGCCGGCCGCGCTCCTGATCTCGGCCTTCGCGCCATGGCTGATCATTCCGCTGATGATGATCGGCGGCGCCTTCCTGTGTTTCGAGGGCGCCGAAAAACTGGCCCATAAATTCCTGCATAGCCCGGAAGAAGACGCGGCCCACAAGGAGCGCCTGGCTGCGGCGGTGGCAGGCAAGGAAGACATGGTCGCGGTCGAGAAGGACAAGATCAAGGGTGCGATCCGGACCGACTTCATCCTGTCGGCGGAGATCATCGTCATTTCGCTGGGAACGATTGCCGCCATGCCCTTCATGCAGCAGGTGGCGGTGCTGGTCCTGCTCTCCGTGGTGTTCACGGTGGGCGTGTATGGCCTGGTCGCCGGCATCGTCAAGATCGACGACGCCGGCCTGTACCTGAGCCAGAAGGCGAGCAGCGGCGCGCGTGCCCTGGGCCGCATGCTGCTGGCGCTGGCGCCGCGCCTGATGAAATTGTTGTCGATCGTCGGTACCGCGGCGATGTTCATGGTCGGCGGCGGCATCATCAGCCACAACTGGGAGCTGCTGCACCATTATTCCGAAGGCCTGGCCGAGCACATGGGCGCGGTGCCGGGCGTCGGCGGCGTGCTGCATGCCATCGGCCCGGTGCTCTTCGATGCGCTGGTCGGCATCGCGGTCGGCATCATCGTGCTGCTGGTGGTGACCCTGGTGAACAAGCTGCGCGGCAAGAAGGCGGTCCCTGCACACTAAACGCGCACCGAGCAGAGAACTGGGCAGTATGCCGATTTACCTTACTGCATCCTGACATACTGACAACTGTTGCATTTCCGACGCGGGCATTCGTTGCAATTTGACATGCTCCGGGTCGCCCTCCAGACTGGTTCGCAGCGCTTGCGCTCAGCCAACAACACGAGGGAAGAAAATGCAGAGAAGAACGACGAAGAAAACGGTACTGGCCCTGTCGATCGCCGCGCTGTTCAGCGGCGGCGCGGTGGCCCAGGAGAATACGGCAACCGAAGGCAGCGCGGCCACTGTCGTGGTCACGGGCACGCGCGTGGCGAACCGCAGCGCCCTCGACACCGCCTCGGCAGTGGACATCATCTCGGCCGATACCCTGAAGCAGACCGGCAGCACGGAAATGAACCAGGCGCTGTCGGTGGCGCTGCCCTCGCTGAACTTCCCGCGGCCGTCGCTGACCGACGGCACCGACACCATCCGTCCGGCCACGCTGCGCGGCATGGCGCCCGACCACAGCCTGGTGCTGGTCAACTCCAAGCGCCGGCACGCATCGTCCCTGGTCAACCTGAACGGCAGCGTCGGGCGCGGCTCGGCGGCGGTGGACATGAACACGATCCCGACCGCGATCGTGAAAAACATCGAAGTGCTGCGCGACGGCGCCGCGGCCCAGTACGGGTCGGACGCGATCGCCGGCGTGGTGAACCTGCGCCTGCGCACCGACCGCAGCGGCGGCGAAGCGAGCGTCACCTATGGCGCGCGCATCAGCGAATACGACCTGTGGAACGACGTGCCCCCGGCCGGCGGCACCTGGTCCAGCCCGGCCGCGCGCGAACGCACCGACGGCCACAGCACGACGGTCAGCGCCTGGAAAGGTTTGCCACTCGGCGAAACCGGCCACCTGACGATCGCGGCGGAATACAAGGACCAGGCGCGCACCGAACGCGGCGGCTACGACATGCGCCAGCAATACCCGCGTCTGGCCAACGGAGCTTTCGATCCGCGCGAAAACACCATTGACCGCTTCAATGCCTGGTACGGCGACCCGGAGATGGAGCAGACGACCCTGTTCGCCAACGCCGGCAACACCCTCGGCAACGGCGTCAAAGTGTATGGCTGGGCCAGCTACCAGAACCGCGAAGCACGCTCCGCCGGCTACTTCCGCCCGGCCCAGGACGCGCGCAACATCATCTCCATCTACCCGGACGGCTTCCTGCCGATCATCGCGCCGACCGTGGACGACTTCAGCGTGACCGGCGGCGTCACCTGGACCGTCGGTAGCTGGGACGTCGATGCCTCGCTCGGCTACGGCAAGAACCGGATGGAATTCGAGGTCCAGAACACGCTGAACCGCTCGATCGGCCCGAGCAGCAAGACCGAATTCGATGCCGGCGGTTTTTCCTACGACCAGCTGGTACTGAACCTGACCGGGGTGCGTTCGCTGGACGTGGCCGGCCTGTCCTCGCCGCTGAACATTGCGGTGGGCACAGAGGTACGGCGCGAAGGCTATGAACTGTTTGCCGGCGAACCGGATTCCTGGCGCTCCGGTAACGTCATCCTGCCGAACGGCACCCCGGCCGCGCCGGGCGCCCAGGTGTTCCCGGGCTTCCGTCCGAGCAACGAGACCGATAGCCACCGCAGCGCAATCGGCGCCTTCGTCGACCTGGAAGCGAACCTCACCCCACAACTGCTGGCCTCGGTCGCGGTGCGCGCCGAGCACTATTCGGACTTCGGCAACAGCCTGGCCGGCAAGCTGGCCGGCCGCTACGATTTCAGCAAGACCTTCGCCCTGCGCGGCTCGCTGCAGAACGGCTTCCGGGCGCCTTCTCCGCAGCAGCAGAATTTCACGTCGACCTCGACCAATTTTATCAATGGCGTGCCGTTCGAGATCACGACTTTCAAACCGACCGACCCGGTGGCGGCCGCCCTCGGTGCCCAGCCGCTCGACGCCGAAAAGTCGGTCAACCTGTCGCTCGGCGCGGTGCTGCGCTTCGATCCGGTCAGCGTGACGATCGACGCCTACCGCATCAAGATGCGCGACCGCATCGTCTTGTCGGAAAACCTGACCCAGACGAATGTACGCAATTACATCGCTTCCCAGGGGTTCGTGGGGGTCGGCGGCGGGCGCTTCTTCATCAACGGCGTCGACACCACCACCGACGGCCTGGATGTCGTCGTGAACTGGCCGGTGAACGCCGGCGCGGCAGGGCGCTTCGACGTCACGCTGGCGGGCAACATCAACCGCACCGAGGTCACCAGGGTACCGGTGACGGCCCAGCTGGCGGCGCTGAACCCGGCGCCGGTGCTGTTCGACCGCGCCAACATCATCGCGCTCGAGGAAGGCCAGCCGAAGAACAAGCTCAGCGCCAACCTGAACTGGAAGCTGGGACAGTGGGGAGCGACCGCGCGCGCCACGCGCTACGGCAAGACGATGACCCCGGGTACCACGGCCGCGTTCGACTTCCCGCTGGGTGCGAAGACGATCGTCGACCTGGAGGCGCGCTTCGCTGTGACGAAGCAGCTGACGCTGGCGCTGGGCGCGGACAACGTGTTCGACCAGTACCCGGAAACGCTGCCGCCGGCGCTGAACACGACCGGCAACACGCCGTTCTCGAACTACTCGCCGTTCGGCCGCTCGGGACGCTTCGTGTACGCGCGCGCGAATTACGGGTTTTAACTGACAGGCAGCAGCAGAATGTAGGGTGGACCGGGCCACGAGAGGCGGCTCTGCCGTCCACGCGTTCAAATCACGGTTGAAATGCCTGCGCGGCTGATCTTGCTTGAGTTGAACGCGTGGACGGGGAACCCGTCCGCCCTACGCCACCGCCTCGCGCCCGCGGCGCATGGCCGCCCGGGCATCGCGCACACCCCAGGCGAAAGCCCCGGCTGCCATCGCGGTGAGCACCCAGCTCGCCCAGCCGTGATCGACGGGTATCAGCACCGCCTCGCCCACCCGCCACTCTGCCAGCGTGAATCCGCCCAGCACGACCAGCGCGCCCAGGTTCATGAACAGCAGCAGGTGCAGCACCCGTTCGGGCACCGGCAGCACGCGGATATTGCCCTCGACGACGACGTCGCGCGCCGAGACGATCACTTCAGCCAGCAGCAGCGCGGCGATCCACCACGCCAGCGCCCCGTGCCAGGCGCACCAGGCGATCGACGCGAACAGGCAGGCGAAAATGAACTCGCGCGCCGCGTGCAGGCCTTCTTCCTCGGCGGCGGCGCGGCGCGCGGGCAGTTTCGCCAGCAGCTCGTGGTTCACGACCACGTCGATGGCCCCGAGCACGCCGTGCAGCAGCAGCGCATACAGGAAAGCAGAGGGCGCAGAGAGCGTCACGTTTTTCCCGTCTGTTCTAGACTAAGTGCTAACGGACTAGTCGCGACGCAGGGCGATGGCGCCCAGCGCCAGGCCGACCGCGAAGGCGGCATACACGCCGGCCAGCGATTTTTTCGACAGGCGCATCTCGTAGCCCGGGTGCAGGCGCTTCGGGGTCAGCTTGTAATCGGTGAAGCAGGCGATGGCCGAAGTGGCGGCGGACGCGGCGAGCGTCACGCGCAAGTCCTTCTTGTCGAGCTTCTCGCCGGCCAGCTTTTCCAGCAGTACCGACCAGAAGGTGGCGCTGGCGTGGTGGATCAGGTAGCCGGTGATCGTGTACTTCAGCGAAAAGCCGTCGTGTTTGGCGGCTTCGTCGCCCCAGATCCAGTGGCTCACGGCGTTGGTGGGCGCATAGGCACTGCCGGCTTCGCCGCGCCCGAGCAGGGCCAGCGCCGCCGTCGACACTATGCTGGAAGCGCTCCCGGCGAGCAGGCCGCGTTGCATCGATGTTGTCCAATCTGCCATATTGATCATCCTCTTCGTGTCGGGTGAAAGGAAAAAACGCATGCGGATCTTGCTGACTGGCGCCAGCGGTTTCATCGGGCAGCACCTGCTGCAGGCGCTGCTGGCCGAGGGCCACCACGTCGTGTGCGCCGTGCGCACGCCCAAAACGAGCCAGGATCCGCGCTTGAGCTACGTTCATGCTGACTTCGCAAAAGATACCGACAAATCCGTTTGGCTGGCGCGCCTTTCCAACGTCGGGGTCGTCATCAACACGGTCGGCATTTTTCGCGAGACGGGCAGCCAGACCTTCGAGCGGCTGCACCTGGAAACGCCGCGCGCCCTGTTCGCCGCCTGCGCCGAGTCGCACGACGTGCAGGTGGTAATCCAGCTCTCCGCGCTCGGTGCCGACGCGGCTGCCGACACCCGCTACCACCTGTCGAAACGCGCCGCCGACGACTACCTGGCCTCGCTCCCGGTGCGCGCCTACATCGTCCAGCCCTCGCTGGTCTACGGTAAAGGGGGCGCCAGTGCGCGCGTGTTCAAGACGCTGGCCAGCCTGCCGTTCGCGGTGCGCTTCGGCAGCGCGCCGCAGCTGGTGCAGCCGGTGCACATCGACGACGTGGTCGGCGCCATCCTGGGCCTTCTGCGGAATCGCCTGCCGCCACCGGGCGTCACCGCGCAGCGCGTACCCCTGGTCGGCCCCCAGGCTCTCTCCTTTACCGATTACCTGGCGCGGCTGCGCGGCGCGATGGGGATGGGAAGGCTGCGCGTGCTGACCCTGCCGGGCGCGCTGGCACGCCTGATGGCCAAGTTCGGGCGCTGGCTGCCCGGCGGCCTGCTCGACGAGGAAGCGCTGCGCATGCTCGACCGCGGCAACACCGGCGACCCGGCCGTCATCCGCCACCTGCTCGGGCGTCCCCCGAAACCGATCGACGAGTTCATTACCGACCCGCGCGCCGAGCGCACGCTGGCAAAGTTGACCTGGCTGTTGCCGACGCTGCGCTGGAGCATCGTCGCGGTGTGGATCATCACGGCGATCGTCTCCTTCGGCCTGTATCCGGTCGAGGAGAGCTACGACCTGCTGGCGCGTACCGGCATCCCGCCGGCCCTGCAGCCGCTGATGCTGTACGGCGCGGCCGGCTTCGACCTGCTGCTCGGACTCGGCATCGCATTCCTGCCGCGGCGGCGCCTGCTGTGGCTCGCACAATTGGCGCTGATCGGTTTTTACACGGTCGTGATAGCGTTCAAGTTGCCGGAATTTCTATTACACCCCTACGGGCCGCTGACCAAGAATTTGCCGATGCTGGCGGCCATCTGGCTGCTCTACGAACTGGAAGAGGAGGAAAAGTAGTCCTCGATTGCTGATTCGTTGAACAATCAATATGACGAAATCGGCACGAGACAAGGAACAAAGCGGAGCAAGGCTGGACGCCTTGCGAGTATTTGTGACGCAGTATTGTGTCGATTATCGTCGTATTGATTCAACGAATTAGCAATTGAGGACACTTATGGACTATGTTGTCGTGAAGTGGCTGCACATCCTGTCGTCGACCTTCCTGTTCGGCACCGGCATCGGTTCGGCCTGGTACATGCTGTTCGTCACCATGAGCCGCGACGTGCGCGCCATTGCCGTGGTCGCGCGTAACGTCGTGATCGCCGACTGGGTGTTTACCGCCACGACCGCCGTCGTCCAGCCGCTCACCGGCTTTTATATGATCCACCTGGCCGGCTACCCCTTGCACAGCAAGTGGATCATGTGGTCGATCGCCCTGTACGTGCTGGCTGGCGCCTGCTGGCTGCCGGTGGTCTGGATCCAGATGCGCCTGCGCGACCTGTCGGCCGAGGCGGCGCGCACGAACAGCGCATTGCCGCCGCAGTACTGGCGTCTCTTCAAGACCTGGGTGGCGCTCGGAGTGCCGGCATTTGCCGCCTTTGTCCTCATCTTCTGGCTAATGGTGGCGAAACCGATGTAAACCGCAGAGCGCGCAACACCCCCATGGCGGCGTTGCATTCGTCTCGCCGTACTAGCGTACTGTCTTTGGCGATGCGCCTTGCCATGAAGGTTTTGTTGCGTGCTCTCAAGGGAAAACGGGCATGGCGGCCGGCCCGGTAGAATGGCCGCCGACTTGACCAATCACCAAGGATGGAGGAAGCGATGCGGGCTTACCAGATTCTGCCGGGCGACAACATCGACGGCTTGCAATGCGTGAACTTTCCGGAGCGCGAACTGGCGCTGGGCGAAGTGCGGGTGCGCGTGCACGCGGTGTCGCTGAACTACCGCGACCTGATGGTGGCGAGCGGTAACTACCTGGTGAATGTGGACAACCCGATCGTCCCCTGTTCCGACGGTGCCGGCGAAGTGTTGGCCGTGGGGCATGGCGTGACCCGGCTGCAGGTCGGCGACCGCGTTGCCGCCTCGTTCTTCCCGCACTGGCACGACGGGCGCACGTCTCCATCCAAGATCCGCCACGCGCTGGGCGGCGACGTCGACGGCATGCTGGCCGAGGAAGTCATCCTGCACGAGGACGCGCTGGTGAAAATCCCGCCGCAGCTGAGCTATATCGAGGCCTCGACCATGCCCTGCGCCGGCGTCACCGCCTGGAACGCGATTTTCAAATCGAGCAACGACATCCAGCCGGGCGACACGGTGTTGCTGCTGGGAACCGGCGGTGTGTCGGTACTCGGCCTGCAACTGGCGAAGGCGGCCGGACTGCGCACGATCATCACCTCCTCGAGCGACGAAAAGCTGCAGCGCGCGCGCGAACTCGGCGCCCACCACACGATCAACTACCGCGCCATTCCCGAATGGCAGGAAGAAGTCTTGCGCCTGACGCACGGCCACGGCGCCGACGTGGTGCTGGAAGTGGGCGGGCAGGGCACGGTGAACCGTTCGGTGGCCTCATGCGCAATGGCCGGCAGCGTCGCCATCATCGGCGGCGTCAGCGGTTTTGGCGGCGAAGTCAGCCCGCCCTCGCTGCTGGCCGGCGCCAAGCGCATGGTCGGCATTTTCGTCGGCAGCCGCGCCATGCTGGAAGACGTGATGCGCTTTGCCGCCGTGACGAACCTGGAACCGGTGGTCGACCGCGTGTTCACCTTCGACCAGGTCAAGGAAGCCTACCGGTATATGGAATCGGGCTCGCACTTCGGCAAAGTGGTTATCGCCGTCACCCCCTGAACTATCAACGTCCTGTAAAACGCAGCAGCTCGATCTCGAATAGTTTCGGCCAGAACTTGCCGGTAACGTAGAGTTTCCGGTTTTTGGCGTCATACGCTATGCCGTTCAGGACGGCATCGACCGAGCTGGTGCCGCGTTGGGCGTGCGGCAGCAGGTTCGTCAGGTCGATCCAGCCGGTCACCTTGCCCGATTGCGGGTCGATGCGGGCGATGACGTCGGTTCCCCAGACGTTCGCATACAGCTCGCCGTCCACGATCTCCAGTTCGTTCAGTGAATCGATCGGCTTGCCCTCGGCCGTGACCTGCACGCGCCGCACCTCTTTCAGCGTCTTCGGGTCGAGCACGCGGATCTGGGCGCTGCCGTCGCTCATGTAGAGGTGGCGCGCGTCGCTCGCCAGGCCCCAACCCTCACCCTCGTAGGGGAAGCGTGCCTTGACGGCGAAGGACTTCGCGTCGAACACGTAACCGGTCTTCGAACGCCAGGTCAGGCCGATGATGCTGTCGCCGAAGGCAGTCGAACCTTCGCCGAACACGTCCTGCGGCAGGTCGGCCTTTTGCAGCACCTTCCCCGTTTTCAGGTCGAGTTTGCGCAGCATCGAGCGTCCCGTGATGCCGGTGGTTTCATACAGATGGCCGTCACGGAAGAACAGGCCCTGGGTGAACGCCTGCGGATCGTGCGGATAGGTGTTCTTGACAATGAAACCGTAGAGGGGAATGGCCGCCACGGCGGCGTTGCAGGCGCAAGCCGCGAGGACGACGGTGGCGATGGCGGAGCGTTTCAGCATGGCGGGCTGGAGTATCAATCGGAGTGAGGACTGTAGCATGAAGGCGGGCGCCGCCGCTGCGACAGCGCCCTACACATAGGCCAGCAGGCGGCCGCAGCTGATGACACCGAGCCACAGCAGGATCGACAGCGCGGCCCCGGCGCGCGCCGCGGGCGGGGCGGGCCGGACGCGGTCCCAGCTGGCCACCGTGCGATACGGCAGCAGGTGAAACAGCAAGGCGTTCAGGCCGGCCACGGCGATCAGGCCGAGTTTTAGTTGAAAAACGGGATTGGCCGCCAGCTCGACGGGATGGGCCGTGAACAGCAGCAGCCCGGCCGGCACCACCAGCAACAGGCTGGCCAGCGCCCAGCGCAGCAGGTGACGGCCGAGTTCGGGCACCGGGAGCGATGGCGCGCAGCCGAGCACGCGCAGGTCGAACAGTACGACGCTGCCGACCAGCACGGAAAAGCCGGCGATGTGGACGATCTCGACGACCGGATACAGCCAGGTGGCCGTGCGCATCGCTTCCGACAGCGGGGTACCGGCCAGCCATGTCCACAGGCCGGCCGCCGCCATCAGCGCAGCTCCGTGGTCTTGCCCTCGATCGTGATGCGCTCGGCGCGCAGTTCGTCGCCCTTGCTGCGGTGCGGGTAGCCGTGGACCGTCGCCTTCTGGCCGGCAACCAGTTTACTGGACGGCAGGCCGCGGCTTTCCATGCGATACGGCGGCGCCAGCACAACCAGCCAGGTTTTGTCGGCCGTTTTCAGGCGTACGAAACCGTGCGGCTGCTCGTAGCCGGCCTGTTCGATGGTGCCGGACAAATCCAGCGGTTTATCCGCCTGGTATTCGCTCCAGCCGTGATGGGCGAGGGCGCTACCGGCGCTGCACAGCACGGCGGCGGCAAGCAGGATGAGGCGTTTCATGGGCTTCTCCCCGGGGTATTCCCCGCAGTTGTCCACACAGTTTTCCACGCGGTTTCCCACGCAGTTGTCAACGCATATTCCGTGGTTATCAAGTGCTTATCACCTGGTTATCACATGCTTATCACATGCTTGTCCACGCGGTTTTCCACGCAGTTCTCCACAACCCGGCGACAACGAGCGATTCTACGCCGGACGACAGCCGGCACGGCAAGACGCGCCGCTGTTTGGTTTTTTTGCAACGCGGGCTTCAATGGGCGCGCAAGCGGCCGAGCAGTTCCAGGTCGCCGGCGCGCCGCACCGCCACCACCATTTCGCCGGGCGCCAGCGACTGCCCGGTCAGGGCGCGGATGTTGACGTCGTGGGTGACCAGCACCAGGGGCGAGGTCTCGCGGCGGGCAGCCAGTCTGACCCGCAATGCGCGCAGTTTCGCGTCGGCGGCGGCCGTGTCGTCGTTGAACATCGAGTCCAGGCTCGGTTCCGGCTGCACGCGCCCGAAGGCGAGGCGTGCCGTATCCAGGCAGCGGCACCAGCGGCTCGACCACACGGCGCCGGGCGTGAGCCCGCGCCGCACGAAGGCGGCGCCGATGCTGCGGGCATCCTCGCGGCCTTCGGCGGACAGGTTGCGCTGCGTGTCGCACTTGCCGAGCACGAAGCCTTCCGGGTCGCCGATGCCGGGGGTGGTGAGCGCGTGGCGCATCAGGACGATGGCGCCGCCAGATCGCATGCGCTGCCAGAGCGCATCTTCGGGTTCGGCGGCGTGGACGCGCGCGCCGGCCAGCGCCGTTGCCAGCGCAGTTGCCAGTAACGAGGCGAGCAAAGCTGTCTTCATGGCGGCTCCCGCTGCGGTTCGCTGTGGTTGATGGCCAGGCCATTATGCGGCCACCACCCGGCAGCCGGCGCGCGCCGTGCTGCCGGGCGTGGCCCCGCCGCAATCGCCTGCGGCTTGCGATCGCGTTACTGCTGCGCCCGATGCGC
Organism: Massilia sp.; assembly: GCA_039649125.1. Lineage (GTDB taxonomy): Bacteria > Pseudomonadota > Gammaproteobacteria > Burkholderiales > Burkholderiaceae_D > Telluria. The sequence continues at coordinate 19,123 of JBBWZO010000202.1, forward strand.
CAGCCGGGGTGAGGAGTGAGCAGCGCCGATGCACCGGTGGGCGGCACGGGCAACAGGGCCGCCAGGCAAAAAAACAGCAAAACCCGAAGCCCCGCGACAACGCCCATGCAAACCGGATATTACTGTTTATATTGTTTATATTGTTTATTTTATTTAAACTGTATAAACGATCATACCGTTTAAAAGCGGTATTTTTGGAACTTTTTCTGATCGTCAAAAAAATGTCAAAAGACAAGCAAAAGCCCCGTTTACATCAGCCTCCAAAACCCTCGAGCACCACCTTGCCGCTGGCCGCGCCACTCTCGATGAAGGCGTGCGCGCGGCGCAGGTTGGCGGCGTTGATCGGCCCGAAATGCTCGGCCAGCGTGGTGCGAATTCTCCCGTCCTCGACCAGCTGCGCCACCTCGTTGAGCAGCAGGTGCTGTTCCTGCAGGTCGGGGGTGTTGAACAGCGAGCGGGTGAACATCAGCTCCCAGTGAAGCGAGATGCTCTTGCGTTTCAACAGGCGCACGTCGATCGGCTCCGGGTCATCGATCAGCGCCAGTTTGCCTTGCGGCTTCAGGGCGTTGACCAGGGCGGTGAAATGCTTGTCGGTCTGGGTCAGGCTGACGACGTAATCGACTTCGCCCAGGCCCGCTTCCTGCAGCGCCGTGTCCAGCGGACGGCTGTGGTCGACCACGTGGTGGGCGCCGAGGATGCGCACCCATTCCTGGGTCTGCGGACGCGAGGCGGTGGCGATGACGGTGATGCCGGTCAGCTGGCGCGCCAGCTGGATCAGGATCGAGCCGACGCCGCCGGCCGCGCCGACCACCAGCAGCTTCTGGCCCGCGTGCGCCCCGAATTTCAGGCCGAGGCGGTCGAACAGCAGTTCCCAGGCCGTGATCGCCGTGAGCGGCAGTGCCGCCGCTTCGGCAAAGCCGAGGTTGGCCGGCATGCGGCCGACGATGCGCTCGTCGACCAAATGGAGTTCGCTGTTGCTGCCCGCGCGGTTGATCGCGCCGGCATACCAGACGCGGTCGCCCGGCTTGAACAGCGTGACCCGAGGGCCGACGGCGCGCACGACGCCGCTCGCATCCCAGCCCAGCACTTTCGGTTCGGCCTGCGCTTCGGCCGGCAGGCCGCGCCGCACCTTGGTGTCGACCGGGTTGACCGACACGGCATGGACTTCGACTAATAAATCGTGGCCGGTCGCGACCGGGTCGGGCAGGGTGATGTCGTACAGGGCGGCCTCGTTGTCGGCGGGCAGGGAGGCAAAGGCGGCGATGGCTTTCATGGGTCTTCCTTTATCGAATGAGTGGTGTGAATGGAAACAGTGTAATGGTTCAGGATTAATCTGATTAGCCGCTATAATCCGAAAAGACTATCCAACGGAGCGGACAATGAAGCTCGACGCCATGGCCCTCTTCGTGCAGGTCGCGGCCAGCGGCAGTTTTACGGCGGCCGCGCTCGCCACCAACCTGCCGAAGTCGACCGTCAGCCAGCGCGTGGCCGAGCTCGAAGCGAGCCTCGGGGTGCGCCTGCTGCACCGGACCACGCGCCGCCTCAGCCTGACAGCCGCCGGTCAGGTGTACCTGAGCCACTGCCGCGCCATGCTCGACGCCGCGCATGCGGCCGACGCCGCGATTTCCCGGCTGCGCGACGAACCGGGCGGCCACCTGCGCATGACTGCGCCGGAAGCGTCCGGCATCCTGCTGCTGCCGCCGCTGCTGGCCGCGTTTCACGCACGCTACCCGGCCGTGACGGTCGAGTGCGTGATCACCGACGCCCACCTCGACCTGGTGGCCGAGCGCATCGACCTGGCCTTGCGCACCGGCCAGCTCGGCGACTCCTCCTTCGTCTCGCGCCGCGTCGGCACCGTGCGGCGGGTGCTGGTCGCCGCTCCCGCCTATTTGACCGCCCATGGCGTTCCCGTACACCCGGCCGGCCTCGCCCAGCACCGCCTGCTGCTGCACGACGTGCTGCCGCAGTGGCCGCTGACGGCCGACGGCAAGACCATCCTGGTCAGCGCCCAGGATGCCGCGCTGCGCGCCAACAACCTGAACACCCTGCGCGGGCTGGCCCTTGCCGGCGCCGGCATCGCCTTGCTGCCGTGGTTCATGGTACGCGACGCGCTCGATAGCGGCGCGCTGCACCTGGTGCTGCCCGCGCATCCGCCCACCGACAACAGCTATTACGCGGTGTATCCGGGCCGCAGCCACCGCCCGGCGGCGCTCAGTGCCTTGCTCGAATTTATCGATCAGTTCGACCTGGCAAGCTACCTGTCCTGATCACTTCCCGCCCCGCCGCGTCCGCATGAATTGTGCGCCGGTTAGCGCGGCCTTGCTACTAAGATGAAGATAACGGAACGGCAACGCCTTCCGCGCTCACTGTCGCCCGTGCCGCCGGTGCACCCCGTCACGCCTCTGCCCGCGCATCAGGAAGCGTCCATCGCCACCCTCCTGAAAGGATTCGTCATGACCGCCCCCGCGCGCTATCCGCTCACGCTGCGCATCAACGGCCGCGAGCACCAGGTCGAACTGGAAGCCTGGGTCACATTGCTCGACCTGCTGCGCGAGCGCCTGCAGCTGACCGGCTCGAAAAAGGGCTGCGACCACGGCCAGTGCGGCGCCTGCACCGTCCTCGTCGACGGCAGGCGCATCAATTCCTGCATGACCCTCGCCGTGATGCAGAACGGCCGCGAGATCACCACCATCGAGGGCCTGGCCGAGGGCGACACGCTGCATCCGATGCAGCAGGCTTTCATCGACAACGACGCCTTCCAGTGCGGCTACTGCACCCCGGGCCAGATCTGCTCGGCCATCGGCCTGATCAACGAGGGCCAGGCGAAGACGACGGCCGACGTGCGCGAACTCATGAGCGGCAACGTCTGCCGCTGCGGCGCCTATCCGGGCATCCGCAAGGCCGTCTGCGCCGTGGCCGGGATAGCCGGCGGCGATGTCGCCACGCGTCCCGTCGTTCCCGGGACGGTGCCCGCATGAATCCGTTTACCTTTGCCCAAGCCGAGGATGCCGGCGCCGCCATCAGGGAAGTCGCCGGCAACCCCAGCTTCGCCGGCGAGGCCGTGCGTTTCATCGCCGGCGGCACCAACCTGCTCGACCTGATGAAGGAAGGCGTCATGCTGTCCAGCCGACTGGTCGACATCAACCGCCTGCCGCTGGACGCCATCGAAGAGGAGGGCGATGGATTGCGCCTGGGCGCCCTTGTCCGCAATGCGGACACGGCGTATCACCCGCTGGTGCGCGCGCGCTATCCGCTGCTCACGGCGGCGATCCTGGCCGGCGCTTCTCCCCAGCTGCGCAACATGGCAAGCAATGGCGGCAACCTGCTGCAGCGCACCCGCTGCTATTATTTTTATGACGTCGCCACACCCTGCAACAAGCGCGATCCCGGCAGCGGCTGCGCGGCCATCGGCGGCATCACGCGCCAGCACGCGATCCTCGGCGCCAGCCCGCACTGCATCGCCACCCACCCGTCCGACATGTGCGTGGCCCTCGCCGCGCTGGAAGCGACGGTGCACGTGGAGTCAGCACGCGGCCGGCGCGCCATTCCGTTTGCCCAGTTCCACCGCCTGCCCGACGACGCGCCGCAGTACGACACCGTGCTCGAAGCGGACGAACTGATCACCCACATCTCGCTGCCGGACGCGCGCCGCTACGCCGCCCACTCGGCCTACATCAAGGTGCGCGAGCGCCTGTCGTACGCGTTCGCGCTGGTGTCGGCGGCGGCGGCGCTCGACCTCGGGCCCGACGGCCTCATTCGCAGCGGCCGCATCGCGCTCGGTTCGGTGGCCCATAAACCGTGGCGCAAGCCGGAGGCCGAAGCGCTGCTGGCGGGACAGCGCCCCGATCCGCTGCTCTTCGGCCGCGTCGCCGACGCCCTGCTCGAAGGTGCGCTCGGCCAGGGCCACAACGACTTCAAGATCGGCCTGGCCCGCAAAACCGTCGTGCGCGCGCTGCAGACCGCGCTGCAGGGCACCGTCACCAACCTCGGAGAGCCGCATGACTGACCTGATCCCCGCCCTGAAAACGCCGGTAGCCGAACCGGGCACCGGACGGGTCGCCACCGGCGGTTCCGTCTCGCGCGTGGACGGCCGCGCCAAGGTCACCGGCGCCGCGCAATATGCCGCCGAACACTTCGCGCCGGACCTGCTGTACGGCGTGGTGGTCAGCGGCAGCATCGCCAGGGGCCGCATCCTCGACATCGACACGGCCGAGGCGCTGGCGCTCGACGGCGTGGTCGAGGTGATGAGCCACCTGAACCGGCCGCACGTGCGCGGCTTCGACCTGGCCTACAAGGACATGACGGCGCCGGCCGGCTCGCCCTTTAAACCGCTGTACGACGACGAGATCATCTACAACGGCCAGCCGGTGGCGCTGGTGCTGGCCGAGACCTTCGAAGCGGCGCGGCGCGCGGCGGCGCTGGTGCGCGTGCGCTACGAGGTCGAGGAACACGATACGCGCCTGACGGCCAACCTGGACCGCGCCTACCCGCCGCGTCCGCTGAAGGCCGGGTTCGAGCCGCCGCCGCCGGAAAAGGGCCATGCCGACCAGGCCTATAAAGCGGCGCCGGTGCGGGTCGAGGCGCATTTCCACCATGGCGTCGAGCACCACAATCCGCTCGAGCTGTTCGCCTCGACCGTCATCCGCGGCGACGACGGCCACCTGACGATCTACGAGAAGACACAAAGCTCGCAGAACAACCGCTGGTATGTCTCGCACGTGTTCGGCCTGCCGAAGGAGAAGGTCACGGTGCGCAACCCGTATGTCGGCGGCGCCTTCGGTTCCGGCCTGCGCCCGCAGTACCAGCTGACCCTGGCCGTGATGGCCTCGCTCCATTTGAAGCGCTCGGTGCGCGTGGTGCTGACGCGCCAGCAGATGTTCAGCTTCGGGCACCGCCCGGAAACGGTGCAGACGGTCAAACTGGCGGCCGAGCGCGACGGCACCCTGCGCGCGATCATCCACGAGGCGATTGCCGAAACCTCGCAGATCGAGGATTACGCCGAGGTCGTGGTGAACTGGTCGGGCCTGCTCTACGCCTGCGACAACATCCGGCTCGGCTACAAGGTCGTCAGCCTCGACCAGTACACGCCGATCGACATGCGCGCCCCGGGCGCGGCGCACGGCATGCACGCGCTGGAAGTGGCGATGGACGAGCTGTCCTACGCGCTGGACATGGACCCGCTCGCACTGCGCCTGAAGAACTATGCCGAGCGCGCGCCGATCGAAGACAAGCCGTATTCGAGCAAGGAGCTGCGCGCCTGCTATGCGCAGGGCGCCGACAGATTCGGCTGGTCGCGCCGGCCGCCGGCGCCGCGTTCGATGCGCGAAGGGACGGAACTGGTCGGCTGGGGCATGGCGACCGGCGTCTGGGACGCGATGCAGATGTTCGCCCGCGCCAGCGCCGTGATGCATCCGGACGGGCGCCTGGTGGTGTCGAGCGCCGCTTCCGACATCGGCACCGGCACCTACACGGTGATGGCGATGATCGCCGCCGAAAGCCTGGGCCTGCCGCTCGAGCGCGTCACGTTTCAGCTGGGCGACTCGACGCTGCCGGCGGCGCCGGTGGAGGGCGGTTCCTCGCACGTGACCACGGTCGGCTCGGCGGTGGCCGGCGCCTGCGACAAGCTGCGCCTGACCTTGTTGCGCTATGCCCAGTCGGCGTCCGACTCGCCGTTCCGCGACAAGCGTTTAAAGGACGTGGAATTCACGGGCGGGGTGATGCGCCTGAAGAACGATCCGTCGACCTTCATTTCGCTGGGCCTGATCGTCGAGCGCAGCGGGCGCGGCCGGCTCGAGGAAAAATACCTGCTGCTGCCGCAGATGCTGAAACAGCGCAGATACCGCAGGCTCGTTCACTCGGCCGTCTTCGTGGAGGTGCGGGTGGACGAGGAGCTCGGCATCGTGCGCGTCACGCGCGTGGTGAACGCGGTGGCGGCCGGGCGCATCATGAACACGAAAACGGCCGCCAGCCAGGTCGTGGGCGGGGTGGTGTGGGGCATCAGCCAGGCGCTGCATGAAGAAAGCCATACCGACCACCGCTTCGGGCGCTTCATGAACCACAACCTGTCGGAATACCACGTGGCGGTGAACGCCGACGTGCACGACATCGACGTCATCTTCGTGGAAGAGGACGACCGCATCGTCAGCCGCCTGGGCGCCAAGGGGGTGGGCGAGATCGGCCTCATCGGGGTGGCGGCGGCGATCAGCAATGCGATCTACCACGCGACCGGCAAGCGCATCCGCAGCACGCCGATCACGCCGGACAAGGTGCTGGCGGGCGGGCCGTAATAGCCGGTCGTCAACTGTGCGCAACCGGCCGTCGAAGCGTTCCATACTGTCCGCGCGTTTCTTCGATCGCCATTGATAACGGGAGCTTCCGATGAGAACCGACCTGCCTTCCGCCGCCTCAGTCTCCTCCTACGACGACCTCGGCAAGCTGCTGCTGCGCGTGGTGCTGGCCGTGCTGCTGCTGTTCCACGGCCTGTCGAAACTGGCCGGCGGTGTCGGTTTTATCACTGGCATGCTCGAGAAGATGGGCTTGCCCGCGGCGATCGGCTACCTGGTCTACGTCGGCGAAGTGATCGCGCCGCTGCTGATCCTGGTCGGCGTCTGGACCCGGCCCGCGGCGCTGGTCGTCGCCGGCAACATGATCGTCGCCGTGCTGCTGGTGCACACGGCGGAGTTTTTTACCCTGTCGCAGACCGGCGGCTGGGCGCTGGAACTGCAGGGCATGTTCTTCTTCGCCGCGCTGGCCGTGGCCCTGCTGGGCGCAGGGCGCTACAGCCTCGGCGGACGCGCGGGCAAGTGGAATTGAATACGGAAAAAACGGAGCACGCATGAGCCAGGATAGGCAACACGGAACAGGAAAAGCCGCCATCGTCACCGGCGCCTCGCGCGGCATCGGGCGCGCCATCGCCCTGCGCCTGGCGCGCGACGGCTTCGCGGTGGCCGTCAACTATGCCAGCCGGGCTGGCGATGCGCAGGCCGTGATCGACGAGATCACGGCGGCGGGCGGGCGCGCCGTCGCCGTCCAGGCCGACGTCGCCAGCGCGCAGGACGCGACTCGCCTGTTCGACGAGGTGCAGGCCGCGTTCGGCGGCATCGACGTGCTCATCAACAACGCGGGCGTGATCCAGCCCGGCACCACCATGCTGGCGGACACCAGCGACGAGCTCTACGAGCGCATCTTCTCGATCAACACGCGCGGCACTTTCCACATGCTGCGCCTGGCCGCCACCCGCCTGCGCCAGGGCGGGCGCATCGTCAATTTTTCGACGAGCGCCATCGGCCTGGCCATGCCGGGCTACGCCATCTACGGCGCGGCGAAGGCGGCGGTGGAGACGATGACCAACATCTTTGCCAAGGAAATGCGCGGGAAAGGCATTTCAGTGACGGCGGTCGCGCCGGGGCCGACCGCGACCGAGCTGTTCCTGGACGGCAAACCGGCCGAGCTGGTCGAGCGCCTGGCCAAGGCCGCCCCGCTGGAGCGCCTCGGCACGCCGGAAGACATTGCGAATACGGTCGCCTTCCTGGTCGGGCCGGAAGGGGAATGGGTGAACGGGCAGACGCTGCGGGTGAATGGCGGGATCGTCTAAGCGACCATTCCCTCACATTGTCAGCTCGTAGTGCACATCATGACGGTCCTGCGCCTGCGGCCCGTCCACCAGGTAGCTGTCCCAGCCGAGACGCCCGAGCGCGCTGCCTTCGCGCATCGTCACCGGTTGCACGTCGGCCGCGCGCAGCACCAGTTCGACTTCGTACTCGAAGGCGACGCCGGTCAGCATCCCCAGCAGGCTTGTTAAGGCCCGCGCCGCCGGCCCGCCCGGCAGGAAGGCTTCGAAGGCGGCGCGCGCGAGCGGGCCGATCACGAGGCGCAGGCGCAAATCGCGCTGCCAGACGCGGGCGCCGGCGATCGCGCGCGTGCCGAGCAGGGCACTGTCGCTGCCGAGCAGCGTTTGCTGGGCCGGGGGCATCTCGTACCAGTGGCCGACGAACTGCGCGACCCGCACCGGCTGCCCGAAGTATTCGCCCAGCACGCGCGCCATCTGGCTGGCCGACACCGGCCGTTGCCGCAGCGAGGCGGCGAAATAGGCGAGCGATTCATCGCGTACCGCACCATGCTCGGGATGCGCGAGGCGTCCGCGCAGCGATGGATTACCCAGGCCGGCCAGGCCCAGCAGCAAGGGCAGGAAGCTGTCCCTGCCCTTGACCTCGACTTTCAGGTGCAGCCGGTACTTGCGCCAGGCTTCATAGAACAGCGCCAGCGAGCGGTTCGAAAAGGTGTCGAGGAAGGATCGCGGCCCCTCGTCCTTCTCGTTGAACGCCTGCGCGGCGACGCGTTCGGTGTAATGCGGCGGCAGTACGCCGTGCCCGCCCAATAAACCCATGAACGAAGGCGTCACGCGGATCCATTTTAATGTCTTCGATTCCAAGGCCTCGGCCAGCGCGGGGGCATCCGGGCGGATGTCGCGCGGTTCGGTTTGAATCGCTTCCAGCTGGCTGGCCGGAAAGCGCAGCGAGGTCGAATTCTGGAAGCGCAGGAAATTGGCGACCAGGCCCTGCTGGGGCGCCCCATGGCGGCGCAGCCAGAGTTCCAGCATGCGCACTGCCTGGAAATACTCGAAGCGGTAGGGTTCCCGGAACAGGCGCTCGATTACAGCAGGCTCAAATCGCCGCTTTTGGGTAGGCATGTGAATAACTCTTCTCCGGTTTTCGCCGACACGACCACCAGTTGGGTAAAACTGTTGGCATGCACGTACAGGGCGAGGAAGCGTTCGACGATGTGGGCAAAGGCGTGGATGCCGCTGCCAATAAAGGCTTCCTCGTCGATGCTCAGGCGCACCTCGACCCCGCGCACCAGGCAGGTAAACGGGTTGCCGGCGAGCCAGGCGCTGGCGGCGCGCTGCTCGATGCCCTGGATGCCGCCGATCTGGCGCTGCGAGGAGGGAGAACGGGGCAGGTCGTACAGGGCCAGCATCTCGCGGAAGGCGTCGACGCCGCCCTGGGTCAGCGACAGGTGATTCAGCGCCAGGTGCGAGATCAGGCGCCAGTGCGCGCTTCTCCCGCTGGCGAAGCGGTAGGTGGGCGTCGGCTTGCGCAGGAAGGAAATCGCGCGCACGCTGGAGCCGCCTTCGAGGAACAGGTCTCCCCCGGCCTGGCCGTAGCTCAGCAGGCTGGGCAGGTCGCGGTTGGAACAGGTCAGTTCCAGGTTCAGGGTGTCGGTCTCCACCGCGGCCGGGTCGAAGTCGATGTCGACAATGGAAATCTGCGTCTCAAAACCCGGGCTGCGCTCGAGCAGGGAATCGTCGCGCCGCATGGCCCAGTAATGGCCGTGCTGCTCGGGCGTCTGCGCATGCTGCAGAGAATAGAAGGGGCGGAACGCGACGATCGTCTCTCCCTGCGGCGTCTGGCGCACCAGGTTCACCGCGTCGATCGACTGCACCTCGAAGGCGAAGGCACGGCGCGCATCGGCCAGCACCGGGTAGCTCGCCGTCGTGTGCGTCAGGCGGATCGGCTCGCCGCGCTGGCTGAACAGGTTCACCACTGGCGTGCAGCCGAGCAGCACGTTGTTCGTCGACAGGGTGCCGAGCATGCGCGCCGTGTTCGAGTCGCTGCGGATGCCGCCCAGCGCCAGGTGCAGGGTCAGCGACCTGGTACCGGGCGGCAGCGCGCCGGCCAGCATGGCCAGGTCGATATCGAAGAAATTGAATTTTTCGGGAAAACAGAAGTATTCGGTCAGCAGCCGGTAGGCGCCGTGCGAGCGTGCCGGAAAATCGATCAGCGCTTCGTCGTCCGCGAAACCGGCCGGCCGCACCGGAATGGAGGATAAAGCCACCCAGCGCCCGTTGCCGTCGGCCTCGGCATAGGCTGCCACCGGGCGCATGAACAGCGCGTCGCGCAGGGCCGCGCAGAACGAGGGTTCGCCATCGATGAAGACGCGCAGCCGCGGCAGGTGCAATTGCGCCGGCGCCACCGCATCGAGGGTGGTGGACACCGTCAGGCTGATACTGGAGGTGGCGCCGGCGGGCAGGCGCAGCGCTTCCGGAGGGCGGATGATGTCGCGGAACGCGGCGGCGGACAGCGCCAGCGGCGCCACGGCCACCGGGTAGACGGTGCGGAAGATGCAGGCGCCGCCACGCACCGGCCGCGTCGTCAGCTGGGTGCCGCGCGCGATGCTGCCGGCCGTGGTCTGCTGCCTGGCGGCGCCGCTGAAATCCAGGTGGGCGATCGAGCACGAGGGAAAGGGCCGCAGGTAATGCGGGTACAGGACGTCGAACAGCGCTTCGGTGAATTCCGGGTAGTCGTCGTCGAGCCGCTTGGCGATGCGCGCATTGAGCAGCGCGAACGATTCGATCATGCGCTCGGTATGCGGGTCTTCGCACACTTCTCCGCTGATCAGGAGACGGCCGGCAATCTTCGGATAGCGTTCGGCGAACTCGCGCAGGTTGCGCCGCAAGTAACCGAGTTCGCTTTCATAATACGGCAGCAGTTGTTCCACATTACGCTCCCGCAGGCGCGGCGCGGCCTGCCTTGTTGATGCTGTAGCTCAGCGTCGAGGGCTGCAGGACCGCATCGAAATTGACCGATTCCTGCGCCGTGCTCAGCACCAGCAGCGCGGTGATCGAAAAATCGAGCCGGTTGACCGCCCCCTCGCGCAGCTCGAGCGCCGCCTTGACGTTGCGCAAGCGTGGCTCGTGGCAGGCGATCGTGCGTTCGATGCAGCCGCAAATGAAGGCACGGTCGGACGGGCTCGACAATGAAAGGTCGGCAAAATCGTTCATGCCGTAGCTGACCAGCGAGTTGCTGCACTCCGGATAGCCCTTCAGCAGGTCTGGCGGCAAGACCAGGCGCGTATTCAGCAGCGCCTCGAGGTCGCGCGCCACGGCATCTTTCATTTCCTCGACCGACATGCGGGCACTCGCGCTGACCGTGCGCGTCGTCGGCCCGAGCAGGCGGTCGAACAATCCCGGCGTGAACCCTTTCATGCATGCCCCCTCGTCGATGATTGTCATTGGCTCCGGCACGCACAACGGTCCAGCCCGCTGCGCTCGCAGTAGTGTTACCGCGCAACGCATATAAAACCTTGAAGAAAGATAAGGAAGGGCAATCGTCCGTGATGGCGTTGTGCAATACCGACGTTTGCGCCGGCGCAAATCCCCCGCGCCGGAGGCGGTGCTACTGTTTCCGTTGGCAAAGTTGCGACCAACCATCAAGGACGAGAGCGGACATGACGAGCAAAGTACTCTGGGGTGAAGGCTTGCTCCTGCGCCCCCAGCACTTCCAGCGGCAAGACCAGTACCACGAACACTGCCTGCAAAAGGGCATCAAGGCGGTGCACCCGTATGCCTGGGGCGTGGAACGGCTGCAGGTCGACCGCGAAGCGCTCGCCAGCAATGTGCTGCGCATCCTCGACCTGGCGCTGCGCTTCCAGGACGGGGAACTGGTCGACGCACCCGGCCTGGATGAGCTGCCCGGCACGGTCGACCTGAGCCTGCTGCAGCAGTCGCAGCAAAGCGTCACCTATTACGCGGCCCTGCCCGGCCTGAAACCGTTCAGCGGCAATTTCACGCCGCCGGGCCAGGCGCCGCAGTCGGTGCGCTTCATGCAGGCGAACCAGGAAACGGCCGACCTGTACACCCAGGCCGCGCCGGTGCAGCTGGCCTACCTGAAAAAGGCGGTGCGCCTGGTGTCCGAATTCGATCCGCGCGACGCCTATGTCCACTTCCCGCTGCTGCGCCTGCGCCGCGCGCCGACCGGCGGCTTCGAGCTCGACCCGGGCTTCGTGCCGCCCAGCCTGTCTCTGGCCGCGGCACCTGCCCTGTTCCAGCAGTTGCGCCGCCTGCTCGACGCGCTGCAGGCGAAAGTCAGCGCCCTGTATGGCCACCACCGCGAGCCGAGCCGCAACGTGATCGAGTTCCGTTCCGGCGACATGTCCTCGTTCTGGCTGCTGCACACGGCCAGCTCCGCCTACGCGACGCTGAGCCACCATTTTCATCATCCGAGCCTGCACCCGGAACGGCTGTACGAGCAGCTGCTGGACGTCGCCGGTGGCCTGATGACCTTCTCGAAAAGCTGGACCCTGGCCGACCTGCCGCCCTACCAACACGGCGACCCGGGCCCGAGCTTCGCCAAGCTGCACGCGATCATCCGCGAATTGCTCGACACCGTGATCTCTTCCAAATACTTCGCCATCGCGCTGAGCGAGGTGCGCCCCTCGTACCACATCGGCGCGCTCGACTCCGGCAAGATCGACGACAAGACCACCTTGTATATTTCGGTCGCGGCCGACATCCCGGCCGTGCAGCTGGTCGACGTGGTGCCGCTGCGTTTCAAGGTTGGCGCACCGGACGACGTCGAAAAATTCGTCCTTTCTGCACTGCCGGGCGTGCGCCTGCAGTACACGCCGCAGCCCCCGGCCGCGCTCGCGGTGCGGCCCGACACCTGTTATTTCATGCTCGAAGCCAAAGGGCAGATGTACGAGCGCATGCTCAAGGCGCAGTCGATCTCGGTTTATGTACCGGCGGGGATGAAAGAGCTGAAACTGGAACTGCTGGCGGTGGCGGCCTGACAGCCTCCCGTAAGGTGGACGGCTCTGCCGTCCACGCGGATCCCATTCACCATTAACAGGACAGGCAACAGCCCCACGGACAGGGGCTGGCCTTTCCGGAGAATACCCATGTCCGGTCCCCTCATCGTCCTCGGCGACAAAACATCCCACGGCGGCTCCGTCATCGAAGGCTCGCCGCACAGCGACAGCGACGGCAAACCGATCGCGCGCATGGGCGACAAAACCGTCTGCCCGAAACACGGGCCGAACCCGATCGTCAGCGGCGATGCCACCCTGATCGTGGACGGCAAGGCAGCCGCCCGCCATGGCGACAAGACCGCCTGCGGCGCCACCCTGATCGCCGGCCAGCAGGCCACGATCGACAATCTTTAACATTAAAACGATGACTTCGACCACCGCAACGCCGGGCCGCCCGCTGCCCGGCTGGCTCAAGTCCGGCCTGCTGGCCGCAGGCGTGTTCGTTCTCTGCTGGGCCGGCGCCATCGCCTGGTGGCGCACGGCCGGCAGCGATCCCGGCGCCGCCGACCTGGCGCTGGCGCTGCTGGCGCTGCCGCTGGGACTGGTCCTGGCCGGGTGGGGCATCCGGAAATTCGCCGCTACCCGGCCGGCAGCAGCCCAGCCTGCGGCGCCCAGCCAGGCGGCCCAGCCGGCCAGCGCCACGCCGTCGGCGCCGCCGCTGGCGATCCTGGCGTCGGCGCTGCGCTCTCCATACGGCGCATCGGCCGACGAGCTGGCGGCCGCCATCGCGGAGGAGCGGGCACGGCCGGATCTCGATCCGGAACTGGTCGATGACAAGGGCTTTCCTGTCACGGCAGCACGCCGTGACGACGCCATCGATAGCGTATTACAGGAGGAACTCGGCTTTGTTGCGTAAATCAGGCTCGACCAGCGTAGAACGCGTAGGTCTGGTAGCCTGAACGGGATGAAACCAGCGCCACAGAAGTACCGCACGACCAACTGGAAGACATACAACGAAGCGTTG
>JBBWZO010000211.1:0-12095 GCA_039649125.1 Massilia sp.
CGTCTACAAGGTCTATTTCTGCGGCGCCGAGCTGCATGAAATCGACATGACCAAGTTCGGGTAACATGACCGAAATAGTGTCACCTATGTCTCCCGACAAGTGTCACCCATGTGTCCCGGCCAAACAGGCTACACCCTACGCCATCAGACCGGCGCGGGAAAGGCAAATGCCTGCCTCAGTTCTGCCACACCAGTTTGACCGCCACCGTGCGCGGCGCTTCCGAACGCGTCGCGATGCCGCCGTATTCGGGATGGCTGCCGTTCAGGTTGGTGGCGGCGACCGACAGCTCCAGGCCGGGCCGCGGGCGCCAGCCGAAACGCGCGTCGAGCGCCGTGTAGCCCGGCACCGGACCGATATCGAGCGCACCGACCTTGCGCACGGCCAGCTCCACGTCGCGCGACGCGTCGATGCTATAGGTCGAGCGCAACTGCAGGCTGTGCGACGGGTCGAACCCGGCGCGCAAGGCGCCGGCGACATCGTTGCTGCCGGGCTTGAGATGCACGTGCTCGCGCATCGCCGTCAGCCCGCCCGACAGGCGCCACGCTTTCGTCGCCTGGTAACCGCCCCACATCTCGATACCAAGCGCATGCCCTTCCATCAGGTTGGCGAACCTCACCATGGTGCCGCTCGGCAAAAGTTCCTGGGTGCGCAGGTGGTCGTAGTCGTTGTAGAACAGCGTCGCCGAGTACGACAGGCCCGGCAGCGGCTGGCCGCGATAGCCCAGCTCGAACACCTTGGCCACTTCCGAGCGCACCCCCGGGCTGCCCGCGAGGATATACGGCGGCCGCCCGGGAATAAAGGCATCGGCATCGATGCGCGAGGGCGCGCGCACCGCACGCGAGGCGGCCGCCCAGAACGCGTGCCCCGGCGCCGCGCTCCACGAGAGGCGCGCGCTGGGCAGGAATTCGGCCCCCGTGTAAGGGTTGCGCTCGACGCGCGCGCCGAGCGTGGCGCGCAGCGCGGGCGTGAGCGCGATCTCGTCCTGCGCGAACAGGCTGAGCCAGGTCTGGTTCAGGCGTTCCGGCAGGAAGGCGATGTACTGGCTGCCCTGCACCCGGTCGCGGCCGTAGCGGACATTCGCGCCCCAGGCCACGCTGTGCGCGCCGATGGCCGCCAGCGTGTGCTGGAACTCCAGGTCGACGATGTCGAGCGATTCGGTAAAGGTGGGCGGCACCTCGCGCCGGGTGTAGTCGTAATACAGCTGGAAGTTCAGGCTGCCGCCGTCCTGCAGGGCGTGCTGCCAGCCGGCGGTCAGGTTGACGCCGCGCGTGTCGACCGTTCCCAGTTGGGGATCGGTCCCGCCGACGGCGATCGTGCCCGGCCTCGGCTGTCCGAAGGCGCCGCGGTTGGCATTGCCGTTCAGGCTGAAGCGGTCCGCGCCGCGTTCCCAGTCGGCGCGAAAGCCCAGCTGCCCCGAGTGCCAGGCGTCGTCGACGGGCGCGCCACTGGCCAGTTCCGTGTGCGAGCGCCCCTGGGCCTTGCCGTACACGCGCCAGCTGGCGTGGCCGCGGCCGCCGCCCTGGCGAAACGCGAGGTCGGCGCCGTTGCTGGCGCCGCGCAGCACCGCCAGGCTGCCCTGGGTCTCATGCGCCGAGCGGGTAGTGATGTTGATGACGCCATTGACGGCGTTGACGCCCCACAGGGTGCCGCCGGGGCCGCTGACCACTTCGATGCGCTCGATATCTTCGAGCATCAGGTCCTGCACGTCCCAGAACACGCCGGAAAACAGCGGCGTATAGATCGAGCGTCCGTCGACCAGCACCAGCAGCTTGTTCGGCGCACTGTTGCCGCCGCCGTTCAGGCCGCGCGCCGTGATCGCATACGTCGGCCCGTTCACCTGCGCCACCTGCAGGTTGGGCGCCAGGCGCAAGGCTTCGGGCAGGGTCGCGGCGCCGGAACGGCGGATGTCCTCGGCCGTGATGACGAATACCGATGCGGGGGCGTCGAGCAGGCGCTCGGGCTTTTTCGAGACCGACGTGACCTGGATGTTGGCCAGCTCCTCGATCGACAGGTCGGCGAAGTCCGCGCCCTGCGGCTGGTAGGCATGGGCACCCGCAGCCAGCGCGCAGCCAAGCAGCAGGGCCAGCGGACGCAGGCAGGGCCGCCTTGGATAACATGGTTGCATACGATTCCTCGACACGGTGCGACTGCCCGATTCATGACGCGCCATGCGTCGATTTTACATTTGGGGAGCCCCAGCTGTGCACGTTTAACAATTGATGTTAGTGTACAGAAGAAACACCTGCATCATGCGCGTCTTGCATTCTTTTTTGCTATAGTTTCGTTCTAATCAGTACTAAGCACCTATTCCAGTAGGGAGGAGGAAGTTGATGGCGATGCATGGCGAGCGGGAGCAAGGCGTGAGGAGGCCGCATGGCGAGCCATGCAACGACGAGCAACGCGGCGCCCGCTTGTCAGGCGCGCCAGCAACGACTCATCCCTACTGGGATAGGTTCTAAGGCCGCCCTCATGCAGCGTTACTCTTCCACCGCCATCGTCCTGCACTGGCTGATCGCCGTCCTGGTGATCGGCACCTTCACGCTCGGCCTGGTGATGACGGACATTCCCGGCCTGACGCCGACCAAGCTGCGCTATTTTTCCTGGCACAAGTGGGCCGGCGTGACCGTGCTGGCGCTGGCCGCGCTGCGCCTGCTGTGGCGCCTGCGCCGCAGTCCGCCGGCCTACCCCGACACCATGGCGCCCTGGCAGCGCCGCGCCGCCCATGCGCTGCACGGCCTGCTGTATGTGCTAATGTTCGCCGTTCCCCTGTCCGGTTATTTCTACAGCCTGGCCGCCGGCGTGCCGGTCGTGTATTTCGGCCTGTTCCCGCTGCCGACGCTGATCGGGGCCGACCCGGTGTTAAAACCCGTGCTCGGCGCCCTGCACTACTGGCTTAACATGGTCCTTGCCGGCCTCGTGGCGCTGCATGTGCTGGCAGCCTTCAAACACCTGCTGGTCGACCGCGACGGCATCATGGGCCGCATGCTGCCCTCTTTTACCAGGCAAGCCCCCCAATAAGCACCCAACAAGCACCCAACGAGGATTTCCAATGAAAACCCTGCACGCCCTTGCCGTTGCCGCTCTGTTCGCTACTTCATTGTCCAGCTCGCTGGCCGGCGCCGTCCCGCTCAAGACCGATCCCGCCAAAAGCAGCGTTGCCGCCGTGTTCAAGCAAATGAACGTGCCGGTCGAAGCAAAGTTCAAGAACTTTACGGCCAGTATCGATTACGACGCCGCGCGCCCGGAAGCCTCGAAGGCTGCCGTCGAGATCGCCACTGCCAGCATGGACCTGGGCGACCCCGAATACAACCGCGAGGTTGCCAAGAAGGAGTGGTTCAATACGGCGCAGTTCCCGAAAGCGAGTTTTACCTCGACTTCGATCAGGGCCGCCGGTCCCGGCAAGCTGCAGGTCGCCGGCAAACTGACGCTCAAGGGCAGGACAGCCGACGTCAGTTTCCCCTTAACGGTAAAGAATGAAGCAGGAAAACAAGTGTTCGAAGGACAGTTGCCGATTCGGCGGCTGGCTTTTAATATCGGCGAAGGCGAGTGGAAAGACACCAGCATGGTCGCCGACGAAGTTGTCATCAAATTCCGCGTCACTGCGGGCCAATAACTTTATCAAGCAAGACACCAATAAAGGGTTGTTCATGAAATTCAAGCTTCTGATTGCCGCCACGCTCGCCACCAGCGCCGGTTTTGCCTGCGCCGCCGCCGACACCTATGCCATCGACCCGGGCCACACCTACCCGAGCTTCGAAGCCGACCACATGGGCATCTCGGTCTGGCGCGGCAAGTTCACCAGGACCAGCGGCACCGTCGTGCTCGACCGCGCGGCGAAAAGCGGCAGCGTCGACATCACCATCGACATGGACAGCGTCGACTTCGGCCATCAGAAGATGAACGAGCACGCCAAGAAGCCGGACATTTTCGATGTCGCCAAATACCCGACCGCCACCTTCAAAGGCAACAAGATCCGCTTCAATGGCGACACCCCGGTTGCCGTCGATGGCGACTTCACCCTGCACGGCGTGACCCGCCCGCTCACGCTGACCATCAACAAGTTCAAGTGCATCGACCATCCGATGCTCAAGCGCGAAGTCTGCGGCGCCGACGCCTCGGCGACCTTCCAGCGCAGCGACTATGGCGTCACCTACGGCCTGCCGCGCTTCTCGCCGGAAGTGAAGCTGGCGATCCAGGTGGAAGCCGTCAAGCAATAAGTTTTTTATATGGCCAGCCGGCTCCGGCGGCCGCATGGAAAAAGCCCCGCTACCGGAAGGCAGCGGGGCTTTTCTCATATCAGCTCAGTAGCGTGATGCCGGATCAGCGGCCGTCACGGTCCGAGTCGCCCGGAATGGCGCGCTCGACCTTGTCCCAGGCCGCGCGGCTGGCCGCCTTGGCCTGCTCCCACGACAGGCGCGAGGAACCCTTGGTGCTGTTCCACTCGTCCGACAGGTGCCGCTCGTTCTGCTCGTAGCTGCCCGGATAGCGGCTCTTGCCGTTGTAACCCAGCGCGTAGGCCGGCTGGTAGTCGTCGTAGGTGTAGCCCGGCGTATAGTGCGACTGGGTCTGGTAGTTGTTGCGCCAGTGCGCATCCTCGTGCGCCGGGTTGACCATGCCACCGATGCCCTTGCCGGCCATGCCGCCGACCGCGGCGCCGACACCCGCACCCACCACCGCGCCGATCGGGCCGCCAACGGCGCCAATCGAGGCACCGGCCGCTGCGCCGCCACCGGCGCCCATACCCTTGGCCAGGTTATGGTCGTGCAGTTCGTCGCCCGGCTTCGAGTTGATGACTTCGCCTGCGCCCTTGCCCGCGGCACCGCCTGCCAGGCCGCCGATCACGGCGCCGGCAGCCATGCCGACCGGGCCGCCGACCGCGCCCACCGAGGCACCGGCCATCGCGCCGCCGGCGCCGCCGACGCCCTGCGCCAGGTTGTGGTCGTTCAGTTCGTCGTTCGGCTTCGGATTGACGACTTCGCCGGCGCCACGGCCGGCAGCGCCGCCCGCCAGGCCACCGACGACGGCGCCCGCAGCCATGCCGATCGGTCCGCCCACGGTACCGGCAGCGGCACCCAGCGCGGCACCGGTACCGGCGCCCACGCCCTTGGCCAGGTGATGTTCGTTCAGGTCGTCACCGGCTTTCGGGTTGACGACTTCGCCCACCCCCTTGCCGGCCATGCCGCCGGTGATACCGCCGATGGCGGCGCCTGCGACGGTACCGACCGGACCGGCGGCGGAACCGATAGCGGCGCCGGCCAGTGCACCGCCGACGGCGCCGACGCCGGTGCCGATCACGTGCGAGCCGCCATGCTCGGTCCACGAACGCTCGATGTGGGCAGCGTCTTCGTCCGAACGGGCATTCACGCCCATCAGGATGCCGCCTTTCTGGATGCCTTCTTCATAGTGCTTGGCACGCTCTTCCGGGATGCCGGCGCCGATCAGCGCGCCGATCAGGCCACCGGTGATGCCGCCTGCACCGGCGCCGGCCAGGGCCGCTGCCAGCGGGCCTGCCACCACCAGGCCGACGCCCGGCAGCACGAGAGTGGTGCCGACGGCGGCGATGCCTGCCAGGACGGCGCCAATCGTGCCGCCAATACCTGCGCCGATGCCGGCGCCCTCGGCGGCCTTGCTGCCCAGTTCAGTATCGGTGTCGCCGAAGTGGGTCTTGCGGGTCGAATCCGACATCATCAGGTTGACGTCGTCGCGGCTGTAGCCACGCTCGTGAACGGCACCGTAAGCGCGTTCAGCGCTGGCGCGGTCCGGGAACAGGCCGGTAACCATGCGCGAATTCTGTTTGGTGGTGTCATAGCTCATGATGGATCCCTTTCAAGGTTCGTATGGCGTTCAGGTCTTGCAACAGTGGAGTTGCCAGTGATCGAACAATATGCCCGCTAGACACGCTCTTCTGTTCGCTGACGCACTCACCTCATACATTCCAAAATGGCAATTTTCGATGAATAAAAACAGTGTGGAACGTCACATGCAGATTCGTCGTCTAACGTGAGATGCCGCACCGACCCGCTGTGCTGAGGGTACGTAGACTTTTTCACATGGCCACCGTAATCAATTGGCCTCGGGTAGGTTTTTTTTACTATGAGGAGGAATCAAAATGCTATTCATTATCTGGATCGTTGTCGGTGGTATCCTGGGCTGGCTGGCAAGCATGGTCATGAAGACCGATGCTGAGCAAGGCATGATCCTGAACGTTGTGGTCGGTATCGTTGGCGCCTTCCTGGGCGGCTGGCTGCTGTCCCCGCTGTTCGGTTCCGGCACCATCAACTCGGATGACTTCAGCGTCTCGTCGCTGCTGGTGTCCTTCCTGGGCGCCGTCATCCTGCTCGCCATCGTGAACCTGCTGCGTCGCGGCCGCGTTCGCTAATAAAAGTTGGACTGCCCCACATAAAACCAACGCTTTCATGCGTTGGTTTTTTTTCGCCCGGATATTCCCATGCGTGCCAATACTGTCGCTGTTGCAATTTCCACCAGCATCTTGACGCTCCTTGTCGGCTTTCTCGCGCTTAATTTCATGCCAAGCGAGAAGCAGATCGAGACCCAGTTGATGCGCCAGTACGACGTGCACGATGCCCAGTTCCGGCGCTCGATGGGTGTCCTGCTCGGCCCTCCCATCATCGAAGGCAACCGCGTCGAGGCCCTGCTCAACGGCGACCAGATCTTTCCGGCCATGCTTGCCGCCATCCGCGCTGCGCAGCACACCATCACGTTTGAAACCTATATCTACTGGTCCGAATCCATCGGTCACGAATTTTCCGACGCCCTGTCCGAGCGCGCCCGGGCCGGCGTGAAGGTCCACCTGATGCTCGACTTTATCGGCAGCATGAAAATGGACGACGGCGCGATCCAGAAAATGCGCGACGCCGGCGTCCAGGTGCAGCGCTACCACAAGCTGGCCTGGTGGAAACTCGCACGCCTGAACAACCGCACCCATCGCAAGCTCCTGATCGTCGACGGTACCGTCGGCTTCACGGGCGGCGTCGGCATCGCCGACCAGTGGCGGGGGAATGCCCAGGACGAACACCACTGGCGCGACACCCATTTCCGGGTAGAGGGGCCGGTCGTCGGCCAGATGCAGGCCGTGTTCACCGACAACTGGACCAAAGCCACCGGCGTCGTGCTCGACGGCCCGCTGTATTTCCCGCCCCTGAAAGCGGTCGGCAAGATGCCGGCGCAAATGTTTTCCAGTTCCCCGACCGGCGGCAGTGCCAGCATGCACCTGATGTACCTGATGGCGATCACCGCCGCGCGCGAATCGATCGATTTGTCGGCCTCGTATTTCGTGCCGGAAGAACTGGCGATCCGCGCCTTGATCGCCGCGGCGAAACGGGGCGTGCGGGTACGCATCATCACGCCCGGCAAGGAGATCGACGCGGTGGTGGTGCGCCTGGCCTCGCGCGAGCGCTGGGGAGAGCTGCTGGAGGCCGGCATCCAGATCGCCGAATACCAGCCCACGATGTACCACGCGAAGGCGCTGATCGTCGACAGGCTGATGGTATCGGTCGGCTCGACCAATTTCGACAACCGCTCGTTCAGTATCAATGACGAAGCGAACCTGAACATCCTCGATGCCGATTTCGCGCGCGCCCAGGCCGCCGTGTTCGAGGACGACTGGCGCCGCGCCCGCCCGATCTCGCTGGCGGCCTGGCGCGACCGGCCGTGGACGGAAAAACTGAGCGGCGAATTCGCGTCCCTGCTCGGCACACAGCTGTAAATACCCCCCCCAGGCTTCAAAGAACGCCATTGGGAAATAACGGTTGACGAGCCGACAGGGGATTACGGATACTCTTGGGATGCTCTTTTAAGAGCGTCTAACAAAAACTTCAGAGCAAGGGATGCGGCCGCCCGACGCAGCGACGAAGACACTACGCCTGTACGGCGAGGAGCTGCAACGCAGCTATGGAGGTTTTGTTAGGCGCTCCGGAGCCGGACGTATCCGATAACCCTCCTGATCGATCGCGAATGAAAAAGACTCTCCTCTCGCTGGCCATCCTCACCAGCTTCGCCGCACAAGCGGACGAAGGCATGTGGATGCCCCAGCAGCTGCCACAAGTGGCCCAGCAACTGAAAGCCGCCGGCCTCGAACTGGATCCGGCCACCCTGACCAAACTGACCGAATTCCCGATGGGCGCGGTCGTGAGCCTGGGCGGCTGCTCGGCCTCGTTCGTGTCGCCGCAAGGCCTGGTCGTCACCAACCACCACTGCGTCTACAACAGCATCGCCGTCAACTCGACCCCTGAGCGCGACCTGCTGGCCAACGGCTTCCTGGCCAAGACCCTGGCCGAAGAAGTGCCGGCCTCGCCTGGCAGCCGCGTGTTCGTGACCGAGGAAGTGACCAACGTCACCGACCAGATCATCGACAGGAAAGTCGCCAAACTGACCGGCAAGGCGCGCATCGACGCGATCGAAAACAACCAGAAGGAAATGGTTGCAGCCTGCGAAAAGACCCCGGGCTACCGCTGCACCGTGGCCAGCTACTACGGCGGCCTCGAGTTCTACCGCCTGAAGCAGCTCGAAATCCGCGACGTGCGCCTGGTGCACGCGCCGCCGTCGGGCGTGGGTAAATTCGGTGGCGACACCGACAACTGGATGTGGCCGCGCCACACCGGCGACTACGGTTTCTACCGCGCCTATGTGTCGAAAGACGGCAAGGCCGCCGACTACTCGACCGACAACGTCCCGTACGTACCGAAGCACCACCTGAAAATCGCCACCGAAGGCTCGAAGGAAGGCGATTTCATCATGGTCGTCGGCTACCCGGGCCGCACCAACCGCCACCGCCTGCCGTCGGAAGTCGCCTCGACCTTCGAATGGAACTACCCTGCCTTCGTGCAGGCTTCGGGTGACGTGCTCGCCATCATCGAGCGCGAAACCAAGAACGATCCGGCTGCCAAGCTGAAGTACGCAGGCCAGGTCGCGGGCGTGAACAACTACTACAAGAACCGCAAGGGCATGCTGACCTCCTACGAGAACAGCGATTTCCTGGCGCGCAAGACCGCCGAACACAATGCGATGAAGGCCTGGGTCAACGCCGACGCCGCCCGCAAGAAGCAGTTCGCCGCCGACATCGACGCCGTCGAAAAGCTGATCGCCGAGCGCGACAACAAGACCAAGCAGGGCTTCTACGCCAGCTACGCCCAGCCACGCTTCCTGAGCTCGGCGCGCACGCTGTACCGCCTGGCCAACGAGCGCACCAAGCCGGACGCTGCACGTAAATCGGGCTACCAGGAACGCGACATGGCGCGCCTGACCTCGGTCATCACCGGCCAGGACCGCACCTACGACGAAAAAGTCGACAAGGCACTGGTCTCGCACTTCCTCGCCAAGGTGCTGGCCCAGCCGGCTGCCGAGCAGGACGCCGCCTTCAACGCCGCCCTCGGCCTGCGCGCCGGCATGAGCCAGGACGAGATCCGCGCCGCGCTGGACAAGGCCTACGCCGGTTCGACCCTGGCCAACAAGGAAGCCCGCACCGCGTGGCTGAAGAAGTCGCCGGCCGAGTTCAAGGCCAGCAACGACAGCTTCATCAAGGCCGCGGTCGCCATGTATGACGCCGACCTGAAGAGCGAAGCCAAAGAGGAAGAGCTGTCGGGCAAGATCCAGAAGGCCTACTCGACCTACATGAAAGCGAAGATCGCCTACATGAACAGCAAGGGCCAGGCCGTCTACCCGGACGCCAACGGCACCCTGCGCGTGACCTTCGGCAAGATCGCCGGCCGCAGCCATGGCGCCGACGGCACCGGTGCGTGGACCGCATTCACCACCACCAAGGGCGTGGTCGCGAAGCACACCGGCGAAGGCGAGTTCAACGCCCCTGCCGCCCAGCTGGCTGCGATCAAGAACAAGGACTTCGGCAAGTATGTCGACCCGGTCCTGAAGACGGTCCCTGTGAACTACCTGGCGACGCTGGACATCACCGGCGGCAACTCGGGTTCGGCAGCACTGAACAAGCGCGGCGAGCTGATCGGCCTGGCCTTCGACGGCACCCTGGATTCGATCATCTCGGACTGGGACTTCAACACGGCCAATACCCGCTCGATCCAGGTCGACTCGCGCTACATGCTGTGGAATATGAAGCATGTGGACAAGGCGGACAACCTGCTGAAGGAAATGAACGCGCTGTAATCGGCGTTTGAAGAACGCGGCGCTGCGGCGCCGCCTTTAATCGAAAAGCCACGCTGCCGAAGGCGCGTGGCTTTTTTGTCTGGACTTCATGAGAAATCCATGAAGCAAATGCGAAGAACCGACACGACATGATGCGCGTCAATTGAATAGTTGCGTCAGAAAGCATACGTCGAGTTGAAAGTAGGAAATAGTCGCAGAGCAAAATTTATTGAGCTCAACAGTGTTTGATCGGCCCCTCACCTTTCCTGACGCTTTCCGGATCTTCCATGCAAACATACTCTTACTTGTTCTATGCGGTTCTGATAGGGACGACACTTGCCGGCTGCGGCAGCACGGCACTGCCTTACCGTGCTCCTGACCCCGACCATCCGTCTGTCCAGCTCACAATTGCGTCGCCTACCTTGGGGCGAAGAGAGACCGAACATTTGTTCCGACACGATGTGCAGTGCCAATCTGGCGATCGCCCTCGAAGCACACTGATGAATCTCGCCAGCTGGTATACGCATGCAAAGGAAAACGGCGCCAAGATAGTCGCTCTTCCGGTTGGGCGCGCTTATTTTCTCTATGAGAGGACTGCGAATGGGGAAGCATGCGCGCTCAATTTTTCCGCCTAACTAGAGACGGGTCATTCCTATCGGGTCGAAACCCAAAAAAACTATGGGGGGTGGCTAAAGGGTAATGAATGCGTGCTGACCATGATCGATACAACGACGGCCACGCCTGTACGACTTCATGCAGAGAGGGGCCAGCCTGACTTCGTCCCGATGTGCCGCAAGCAATCCGAAGATTTAACCGCCTGGCAAAGCGCCGCCACTTTGATACACAACGGCCGGTAAGCGCGCAAAAACGCCGCGTCCAGCGCGGCGTTTCGGTTATTGCATGTTGCGCATCAACCCTTCCTGTTCAGCCTGCTATGCCGCACGCTGTACAGGAAATAGGTCGCCACCGCGGCCGCCATCCAGAGGAGGAACACGCGGTAGGTCGCCGGCGGCAGGTCCTTCATGATGTACAGGCAGGCCAGCACCGACAGGCCCGGGATCACGTAGGGCCCGAAGGGCACGCGGAAGCCGGCCTCGGCGTTCGGCCCCTGCTTGGCGCGGATCACGGGAACGGCGATCGAGACCACGATGAAGGCGGTCAGGGTGCCCATGCTGACCATGTCCCACAGGAAGGTCGAATCGACCAGGCCGGCGATCAGGCCGACGACCACGCAGACGATCAGCGTGTTGGACACCGGCGCGCCGCTGCGCGGGTTGACCTTCTGGAAGGTCTTCGGGATCAGGCCGTCACGGCTGATCGCGTACAGGATGCGCGTCTGGCCATAGATCGTCACCAGGGTCACCGAGAACACGGAGACGACCGCGCCGGCCGACAGCACCAGCGCCGGCCAGGCCTCGCCCGTGACCTTCTGCAGGATCACCGACAGGCCGGCCTGCTGGCCTTCGAACACGTGCGCGGGCTGCGCGCCCATGGCGGCCACGGCGACCAGCAGATAGAACACGGTGACGATCACCAGCGCTGCCAGGATGCCGATCGGCACATTGCGGCGCGGGTTGTTCACTTCCTCGCCGGCGGTGGCGATCGTGTCCAGGCCGATGAAGGAGAAGAACACGGTGCCGGCGGCGGCCGTCACGCCGGCCATCCCGGCAAAGCCCTTGCTGTTGTCAGTATTAAAGAAGGGGGTGAAATTGTTGGCGTCGAAACCGGTGAAGGCGATCGCCGCGAAGAAGGCGAGGATGGCCAGTTTCACGACGACCATGATCGCGTTCGTCGTGGCCGATTCCTTGGTGCCGCGCACCAGCAGGATGCAGCACATCGCCACCAGCATGTAGAACACGGTCACGATCACCAGCGCGGCGAGAATGCCGACCGGCACGTTGCGGGTCGGATCGCGCACTTCTTCGCCGGCCGTCGCCACCGTGTCGAGACCGATGAAGGAAAAGAATACCGTGGCGGCGGC
>JBBWZO010000231.1:0-17883 GCA_039649125.1 Massilia sp.
CCCAACCCCCCTTTACAGATTTCAGCCAAAGAAGAGAAAGAATCCGAGAACCAGCATTTCCGGAGCGGCGAAAAACCTGCGGCTTTCCTCGCTCACTCAAAGAACGGAATACGGTATTTCGGAGACAGAACCGGAGATTATAGCCTGTAAAGCATCGTCCGGTCTCGGCCCCGCTCTGGATTGTGGTGCTCGGGTGCTCAAAAATTGCCTGAAAGGCATCGTTTTCATGAGTCGCCGGACGCTTTGCGATAAAATGTGAGTTTGCTTGCAAGAAAGTAACGGCATTCGCGCCGTCACGCTGGGGTAGGATTGTTTACAATAAGCGATTAGACTGTCGCGCCTCGCGCTAGTGCCATGGCACATGTCGCCAGGAAAGCTGAGCCCCGAACCGATCAAAGTCATTATGCCAAATAAAACAAGCGCGGAGAGCGCCGGAGTGCCGGCCGCCACCCCCCGGCCCGCCGTACCGCCCGAGTCATTCGAGCAGGCGATGGCCGAACTGGCCCAGCTCGTCACGCAGATGGAAGGTGGGCAATTGCCCCTCGAAGCCTCGGTCGCCGCCTACGCGCGCGGTTCCGAACTGGTACGCTATTGCGCAGCCCAGCTGGAAAAAGTGGAGTCGCAGGTCAAGGTGCTCGAAGGCGAAATGCTCAAACCCTTCAGCGTCGACGGCGAGGAAAACGAATGAGTACGCAGCCCGATTTCCATGCATGGATGCAGGGTGTGCAGGCGCAGACCGAGGAAGCGCTCGGCCGCTTCCTGCCGGCGGCAACCAGGGTGCCGGCCAGGCTCCACGCAGCGATGCGCTACACCGTGCTGGGCGGCGGCAAGCGCGTGCGTCCCTTGCTGGCCCATGCCAGCGGTGAACTGTTCGGGGCCGGCCAGGATGCCGTCGCGCGCGCTGCCTGCGCGGTCGAGATGATCCATGCCTATTCGCTGGTGCACGACGACATGCCCTGCATGGACGACGACGAGCTGCGCCGCGGCAAACCGACCGTGCACGTGGCCTACGACGAAGCGACTGCGCTGCTGGTGGGCGACGCGCTGCAGGCACAGGCTTTCGAGGTGCTCGCCTCGAACGACACGCTTCCGCCGGCCTGCCAGATTGCCATGCTGCGCCTGCTGGCGCAGGCCGCAGGTTCCGCCGGCATGTGCGGCGGCCAGGCGATCGACCTCGACAGCGTGGGCCTGGCATTGAACCTGGAACAGCTCGAGCGCATGCACCAGCTGAAAACCGGCGCACTGCTGCGCGCCTCGGTGCTGCTGGGCGCGCTGTGCGGCAAGGAATTGACCGCGCCGGAACGCGAAGCACTGGACGCCTACTCGAAGGCGGTCGGCCTGGCCTTCCAGGTCGTGGACGACGTGCTCGACGCCACGGCCGATTCGGCCACCCTCGGCAAGACGGCCGGCAAGGACGCGGCCGACAACAAGCCGACCTATGTGTCGATCCTCGGCCTGGACGAGTCGAAGGCGCTGGCCGAGCAATTGCGGCGCGAGGCGCATGACGCGCTGGCGCCATTTGGAGAACAAGCACTGCGGCTGCGCGAACTCGCGGACCTGATCGTGCAGCGGAAGGCATAAATGAAACTGTTAGACACCATCAATGACCCGTCGGACCTGCGCCAGCTGCCGCGCACCCAGCTCACGCCGCTGGCGAACGAGCTGCGCCAGTTCCTGCTCGACTCGGTCTCGAAGACCGGCGGCCACCTGTCCTCGAACCTGGGCACCGTCGAACTGACGATCGCGCTGCACTACGTGTTCGAGACGCCGCACGACCGCATCGTCTGGGACGTGGGCCACCAGACCTATTCGCACAAGATCCTCACCGGGCGGCGCGACCGCATGTCGACCCTGCGCCAGCTGAACGGCCTGTCGGGCTTCCCGAAGCGCGACGAGAGCGAATACGACACCTTTGGCACCGCTCACTCGTCGACCTCGATCTCGGCCGCGCTGGGCATGGCCGCCGCCGCCAGGCTGAAGGGCGAGCACCGCCACGCGATCGCCGTGATCGGCGACGGCTCGATGACGGCCGGCATGGCCTTCGAGGCGCTGAACAACGCCGGCGTCGAGGAAGACTGCAACCTGCTGGTGGTCCTGAACGACAACGACATGTCGATCTCGCCGCCGGTGGGCGCGCTGAACCGCTACCTCGCACGCCTCATGTCGGGCCAGTTCTACGCCGCCGCCAAGAGCGTCGGCAAGACCGTGCTGCCCGGCCCGCTGCGCGAGCTCGCCAGCCGCCTGGAAGAGCACGCGAAGGGCATGGTGGTCCCGGCCACGATGTTCGAGGAATTCGGTTTCAATTACATCGGCCCCATCGACGGCCACGACCTGGATTCGCTGATCCCGACGCTGGAAAACATCAAGAAGCTCAAGGGGCCGCAGTTCCTGCACGTGGTGACGAAGAAGGGCCAGGGCTACAAGCTGGCCGAGGCCGAGCCTATCCTGTACCACGGCACCGGCAAATTCAACCCGCTCGAAGGCATCATCCCGGCCACCGCACCGGCCAAGATCACCTATACCGAGGTGTTCGGCAACTGGCTGTGCGACATGGCCGCCATCGACCACCGCCTGGTCGGCATCACGCCGGCGATGCGCGAGGGCTCGGGCATGGTGCGCTTCCACCAGCAGTACCCGGAGCGCTACTTCGACGTCGGCATCGCCGAGCAGCACTCGGTGACCTTCGGCGCAGGCCTGGCCACCGAGGGCATGAAGCCGGTCGTGGCCATCTACTCGACCTTCCTGCAGCGCGCCTACGACCAGCTGATCCACGACGTGGCGCTGCAGAACCTGGACGTGACCTTCGCTTTGGACCGCGCAGGCCTGGTCGGCGCCGACGGCGCGACCCACGCCGGCAACTATGATTTGCCTTACCTGCGCTGCATCCCGAACATGGTCGTCATGGCGCCGTCGGACGAAAACGAATGCCGGCAGATGCTGACCACGGCTTACCACTACCCGGGTCCGGCCGCGGTGCGCTACCCGCGCGGCGCCGGCGTCGGCGCGGCGATCCAGCCGGAGCTGACCTCGCTCGAGATCGGCAAGGGCGAAGTCAAGCGCCAGGGAGAGAAGATCGCGATCCTCGCCTTCGGTTCGATGGTGGCGCCGAGCCTGGGCGCGGCCGCCGACCTGAACGCGACGGTGGCCAACATGCGCTTCGTGAAGCCGCTCGACGTCGAACTGGTGAAACAGCTGGCCGCCTCGCACGACTACCTGGTGACGGTGGAAGAGGGCGCGACCATGGGCGGCGCCGGTTCGGCCGTGGCCGAAGCGATGGCGGCAGCGGGCATCGTCAAGCCGCTGCTGATCCTCGGCCTGCCGGATAAATTCATCGACCAGGGCGACCCGGCGGCGCTGCTGGCCTCCGTCGGCCTGGATGCGAAAGGCATCGCCGCCTCGATCCGTGCGCGCTTCGGTGCGGGGGAAGAGCCAAGGCTCGTGGTGGTGAAAACCTGAGCCGATCGATTCGACTCGACGAAAGCGGCGCTTGATGCGCCGCTTTTTTTTGTAACCGCGTAGGGTGGACGGCTATACCCGACAACTGGCATCCACGCGACACTTGCGCCGCCTCACTCCACGCGTTCAACCAACACCTGAACATTCGCGACGGCTCACCTGCCGGTTGAACGCGTGGACGGGAAACCCGTCCACCCTACGTCCCCTACAAACGTTCGGGACGGTTTTCGACCGCAAAATGCATGGACCTTCTCGAACCTGCGCATCGACAGCGACGGCGAAGTGGCCCAGGTCTGGTTCGACTACAGTTCGATGGCCAGCCAGTCCGTCAACGCCCGCGGCAGACCAGGCCATACCTGGTCACGCTGCATGCCCGCTTGACGCATTCCGTCGCGTGATAGCCATATGCCCGGCATGCCTTGAGTGTTGCCGCCAGCGAGGTGTCCAGTTCCGCTGGCTTTTCCGTCCCGATGGCGGATGCGCGTGCAAGCTGGCGGACGGGCTCGCGTTCGCGCTCGCTCCTTTTCCTTGCCGGCTCGGCTGCCGCATCGGACCGCTCGCGCACCGTCCGGGTGGCCGGCTTCGGTAAGGGGGCAGCGGGCGCCTGTTCCGCGACAGGCTCGGGCTCTGGCGTGGTCCGGGGGGGGGCCGGGACTGCCGCCGATGGGGAGGGCTGTTCAGGCCTGACGGGAGCAGATGGGTCAGGTGCCAGCATCACGAGTGGCGGCACGGCAGGTGAAGGAGCGTTCGCGGGCGCAGTGGGCGACAGGCGCACGTCACTGTCCGCCCCCGGCCTGGAAGCCTGCGCGGCAATCGCCGGCCGCTGCACGGCCCTGTCGGCCAGGGCCCCCTGTTTCGCCTGGTTGGCGATGAACGCGAGCGAACCCGCATCGTTGCGCTCCTGGTACAACCACCGGCCGCCCAGGACGAGCAGTGCACCCGACAGCGCGCAGGCGCCCCACAGGAGATAGCGCCTGGACCGCGTGAGTCCGGTTGGCGCACGCGTGAACGGATCGGCTGCCTGGAGTGCCGGCGCGGGTGGTGTGAAGTCGAACAGCGGGTCTTGCGGCGTCGTCGCGCCTTGCGTCGCGTCCGGGTCAAGCGTGGGCTCGGCTGGCCGGATGGCAGGCTTGTGCAGGGGCGCATGCAGGGAATCATGCCAAGGCTCACGCAGTGGATCATGCAGTGGATCACGCTGGGAATCACGCAAGGGCGCGGCTTGGGGAGCGGGAAGCGTCTGTTCGGGATCGACCGGCGCAATGGCAGGCGCGTGCTGTGGCCCGGGATGCACGTACTGCGCCTCCAGCGCGGCGATTTCCTCAAAGACGCTGTCCAACTCCGGATGTGCCGCTTGTGGATCTGGCTGCTGTGTCGTGGAAATGACCGGCTCGCTTGCAGGCGCCGGCTTCGCCGCGGGTGCCGGCTTGCGCACCGCTTGCTCTGCTGTCGAATTGCCGGCTATGTGAGAAGGCGTGAGGGATGGTCCAGCGCTTTGGCCGATGTCTTCAAGCAGTTGCGTCTTCATGATGTGCTACCCACTTCTGTGTTCCAAGGGTAGAGCTTAACGCCTTTTGAAAATTGGGCTAGCGCGGTTTGCAATCAAATGTGGCCAGCAGCTCAGGACGAGGCGAACTTTCGTCAGGGTAAGCCGGTCTTGCGCTCCGGATGCCTGCGAGGCGTGCGGGACCAGGTTCGTCGCTCCGGCAGGCAACCGTGCTGCTACACTCGCGTTTTTCACTCAGAAAAATTTCGAGTCAAGATGAAGCATCGTTCGAACAGCGGCCTGGTCTATTCGACCGAGGGCGGCCGCATGTGCCCCGAATGCCGCCGGCCCCTGGCGGAGTGCCTGTGCAAGGCCAATGCCGCCCCCGGAGGCGACGGCGTGGTGCGCGTGTCGCGCCAGACCAGGGGGCGGGGAGGCAAGAGTGTCACGCTGGTCAAGGGGCTGGCGCTGGATGCCGCCGCACTGGCGCTGCTCGGCAAGCAGCTGCGCACGGCATGCGGTTCGGGCGGCACCGTGAAGGATGGCGTGATCGAAGTGCAGGGCGACCACTGCGATCTGGTCATGGAGACGCTCAGGAAGCACGGCCACGATCCGAAGCGTGCCGGTGGCTGAAACGGCGGCATGCCGGATGCCTGCGGCCGGATGGACGCGCCACGCAGCCCGATAGACCCTCTTACCCGCCGGCCTTCCCGAACAGTTCCTCCGCCCGCCTGAACAAAATCCACGAGGTCGCCACATACTTGTCGCCGCTGACCGGCACATGTCCCTTGTGGGTGTGCGTGAACCCCGCCGGCGCGATGATCAGTCGTCCCTTGCGCGCTTCCACCTTGCGTCCCTGGTACAGGAATTCGGTCTCGCCCCCCTCCGCCACATCGTTCAGGTAAAACTGGAACAGCAGCACCCGGTGCAGGGTCTCGCAGCTGGCGTTCTGCGGGTACACCTCGGAGTGCCAGTGGTGGTAGCCGCCGGAGCCCTGCAAATACTTCTGCAGGTTGATCGCGCCGCAGCGGTACATCGACTGCATCAGCGCGCCCAGGTGCGGCGTGCCGCATTCGTCGAAATTCGCCAGCGACAGCGCGGTCGGTTCGCCGGTCTGCGGATGCGCGACCATCGGCGCCAGCGCGCCCAGCACCAGCGCGCGGTACTGGTCGATATAGCCGGCCAGGTGCTGCGCGACCGCCCCCATCATCAGGTTGCCGACGTCATGCCATTCCTTGTGCTGGCCGATGGACAGGTCCCAGCTGTCCTTCTTGCTGGTGTCGACGCCGCCGCCGGTGCGCCCGCGCACGACCCTGTCGCTGGCGTCGAAACGGGCGACGATGGCGTCGCATTGTTGCGGCGTCAGGGCGCCGTCGTAGATGCCGATGAAGTCGTTCAAGCTCGGTCCTTGTCGCGGTGGGTGGTTGTGCGCCCCCAAGTGTAACCCGCCGCGGGCTCAGCGCGAGCGTGTACACAGCCATACCGCGCCGGCGGTGGCCGCGAAGCCGGCCAGCGACAGCGGCGTCAGGGTTTCGCCCAGCACCGCGTAGGCCATCAGCGCGGTCACGCCGGGGATCAGGTAGAACAGGCTGGCCACCTTGCCGGCATCGCCTTTCCTCATCAGGAGGAACAGCAGGCTGGTGGCGCCGATCGAATTGACGAGCGACAGCCAGCCCGAGGCGAACAGCAGCGTGGGCGTCCATTGCACGCCGAAGCCTTCGACGACCAGCGCCAGCGGCAGCGCCACCAGGGCCGCCATGGCGAGCTGCACACAACCGCCGGTCCGCAAATCCATCCCGGCGCAGAACTTTTTCTGGTACAGCGTGCCCAGGGTGATGCCGAGCAGCGACACCGCAGCCGCAGCATAGGCCCCCACGCCCGCGGCACCCGAACCCAGCTTGTGCCAGACGACCGGCACCACACCCAGCACGTCGGCCGCCATGCCCAGCCACTGCCTGGCGCTGGTCTTTTCGCCCAGGAAGAGGCCCGCGCCCAGCAGCGTGAGCACCGGCATGGTGCCGACGATGAGGGCCGCTTCGCCGGCCGGCACGCCGAGTGTCAAGGCCGTGTAGAGGCCGGAGAATTGTAAAGCCTGGATCAGCAGGCCGACCACCACCAGGTGGCCGAGCTGCCTGGAGCTGGCAGGCCAGGGCGCGCGCGCAGCCAGCGCCACCAGCAGCAGCACGATGGCCGCGACGCCGAAGCGCAGCGCCAGCAGGGTGAACGGGCCGGCGTAGGGTACGGCGAGCTTGCCGACCACATAGCCCGAACTCCACATGGCGATGAACAGCAGGGGCAGGGCGAACGCACCCGTAGCGAAGAGTGCGGGGGATGCAAGCCTGGTCGTTGCCATCGTTTTCTCCGGTTGTGATTCGAGTTTTAATACGCGGCCAGTCTGCGCCTGCGCTCACGGAGATACAATCCGCTGTAGAGAAAACCGATTGTTTCCACAGGAGATACGATGGACCTGCTGCAGGGACGCGACTAGCCCGACATCTGGACCTTTGTCCGGGTCGTGGAAACCGGTTCGTTTTCGGAGGCGGCGCGCCGCATGGGAAGGACGAAAGCGAACGTCAGCAAGGCGGTGGCGCGGCTCGAAAAAACGCTGCACACCAGACTCCTGAACCGCTCGACCCGGAAGCTGGGCCTGACCGAGGCCGGCCGGGCGATCTTCCAGCACGCGCTGCGCATGACGGAAGAGGCGGGCGCCATCGACGCCCTGGCCGCCGGCATGCAGGCGGGTCCGGCCGGCACCCTGCGCGTGAGCGCCTCGATGGCCTTCGGGAACACGCACCTGGCCGGGCTGCTGCCCGAGTTCATGGAGCGCTATCCGGACATCCGCGTGGTGCTCACCATGACCGACCGCTACGTCGACCTGGCCGAGGAGGGCATCGACGTCGCGCTGCGCTTCGCTTCCCGCATCGACATGCTCAGTGCCGTGGCGCGCCCGATCGCGCCGCTGCCTGACTTTCGGCACGTCGGGCGCACCCACGACCTGGGAATTTCGCATGAACGGCGAGGCGCTCAAGGTGAGGGTGGAGGGCGTCATGTCGGCCAACAGCAGCCCCTCGCTGCGGCTGGCGATGCTGCGCGGGGGCGGCATTGCGCTGCTGCCCACTTACGTGGTCGGCGAAGACATCCGGCGTGGCGAAGCGGTACGCGTGCTGCCGCAGGCGGTGCCGGTCGGCGCCTTTGGCGACCGCATCTACGCGATGTACCTGGAGAACCGCTTCCTGCCGCCGAAGGTGCGGGTGTTCATCGATTACCTGGTCGAGAAGATCGGGGAGCGGCCGTACTGGGACATGTTCTGACGGGACGCGCTCTGACGCCGGCGCCGGCGTCAGAGCGCTTGTGCCGCGATGCGTTGCCGTTCTCGCGCTCGACCAGCTCGCGGATCGTCGCAATGCCGTCCGCGACGACATGGGGCGGGCGGCGCCAGGACGCCGCGGCCACCTTTTTACCCGTGACCAGCACACGGTAGTCGCGGCCCGTGAAATGCTGTTCCACGATCACCCGGCGGCTGTAGCGGCGCACGTGCTCGAAGGCGCGCGCCACTTCGTCGGGGCCGGGGCACTGGGTCGTCACGCCCTTGCCCTGGTTGCCGTCGAGCGGCTTGACGGTGACCGGGCCATCCAGGCGGCGCGCCGCGCGCTGGGCTTCCGCCACGGTGCGCACGACCGACCCGGCGGGCACGGGCACGCCGGCCTGGTCGAGCAGGGTCTTGGTCAGCTGCTTGTCGCTGGCGATGCCGGCCGCGATCGAACTGGTGGCGCCCGTCACGGTCGCCTGCAGGCGCCGCTGGCGCGCGCTCCAGCCGAGCTGGAACAGGTTGGCGTCGTCCTGCAGCCTGATGCTCGGAATGCCGCGGCGGTGCGCCGCTGCCAGCACGGCGCCGGTGCTGGTGCCGATCGCGTGGTCGTCGGCGCTGTCGTGCAGGGCCGCAGTCTTCGCATCGATATCGTGTGATTCGCCGCGCTCCAGCGCCCCGAGCAGGTCGAGCGCGGCCGTGAGCGCCGCACCGGCCACCTGCTCGACGCCATAGCCGCAGACCACGCGGCGGGCGTGGGGGCACGCCGGCAGCTTCAGCGTGCGGCTGAACGGCCCCGGCACGCCGGCCAGGCGCTGCAGTTCCATCACGACCGGCTCTACCCAATCGAGCAGGAGCGTCCCGTCAAGCAGTTGGGCGCCCGCCGGTGCCGGCAGCGCCGGCAGCAGGGCGAGCAATCGGGCCCTGATGGCCTCGGTCATGGCGGGGTCGCCCTCCAGCACGGTCATCAGGCAGGGCGTCGCGGCATGCAGGTTGGGGCCGCGCAGGAAGCGTTTTTCGTGGATTTTTATTGGACGTGGGATCACGGCACGCTCGCAGGTTGATTCGAGGTAAGGCCGAAGATCGGCTAGAACCAAGCTCAACAATATGCGAAGCGCCATGGGCAGGACCTGTCGAAGATCAGGCCGGCCCAGCGTTTCTTGTGCTCACAATTTCCGTGCTTCCTTTAATTTCTTTCGGCTAGGCTGACGGGGTAAAACCTGCGTGGAGTCAGGACTCCACCCAACGTTTACCGCGGGTCGGAGGGTGGTGTCCCGACTCCACGCGTTTGGAAGCCGCGGCACAGCCGCACCGCCAAAAACAACTACATTTACGCCGGCCTCTACCCCGGCACATGAATCGATCGCGCCAGCAAATGCCCCGCCAGCCAGCCGCCGACCAGCCCGCCGATGTGCGCCGCATTGTCCGTATGCGGATAAATGAACCCCATCCACAGGCTGAACAATAAAAACGGCACCAGCGAGGAGCGCAGCTCGGACACCACCGTCGGCGGCACGCCGCTGTTGGAGCGGCTGAGGAAGGCCAGCAGGCCGCCGATGATGCCGAAGATCGCACCCGAGGCGCCAACGCTGTTCACCTTCGGGTTCCACAGCACGCTGGCGATGCTGCCGGACAGGCCCGCCAGCAGGTAGAGGCCGGCGAAGCGGGTACTGCCGAAGATGCGTTCGGTCAGGCGCCCGACCTGCCACAGCGCCAGCATGTTGAAGCCCAGGTGCCAGATACTGCCGTGCAGGAACATCGAGGTGACGAGGCGCCACCATTCGCCGTTCAGCGTGCGCCGGCCGAGGTTCGAGCCCCATTCCACCAGCTGCCGCGAGTGCAGGAGGGCGTCCGCATCCGGATGCAGGGCGAACAGGCGGCGCAGCGGCCCTACCAGCTCGGCTTCGTAATACTGGCGCGCGAGCCACATCAGGGCAAAGATGCCGATGTTTGCCGTCAGCAAGCCCCAGATCACCGGCGTGGACGGGCTCCAGTAATCGATGCGGTCGTGGAAGGCCGCGTTCTCCTCGTGCTCGCGCATGAAGGCTTCGGTCTGGCGCTGGGGGAGCAGGGCGACGATGCGCGCGGCCGTGTCCGCGTCCGCGACCGAGAAGCCCACCGTCACGTCGCCTTTCACGCCGAGCACGTCGAACCAGACGTCCTGCCCGTTCGACCAGGCATTGACGATGTCGACCATGCGGATGCGCTGTTCCTCGCGCCGCGGCAGGCGGAACGAGCGATGGCTGCAGCCGCGGACGAACACGAAATCGGTCCCGATCTCGAGCGTGCCCTTGCCGCGGAAGCGGTAGGGGTTGCTTGGCCAGTTACGGCCGGCAATGTAAAAACGGACGTCGAAGGAAGTGCTGCTACCCGCCATCGGCCCGCCTTAGCCGCGCTGGCGTGCGTGGTTCCAGAGCACGTCGCTGCCGCCCGCGAAACGGTTCAGCACGCGCGCCAGCACGAACATCAGGTCCGACAGGCGGTTCACGTACTGGCGCGGCTGCGGGTTGATCGTGTCTTCCTTCGACAGGGCGACGATGGCCCGTTCGGCACGGCGGCACACGGTGCGGCAGACGTGGGCGGTCGAGGCCGCGCGCGAGCCTGCCGGCAGGATGAATTCCTTCAGGATCGGCAGGTCGGCATTGTATTTCTCGAGCAGGCCGTCGAGGCGCGCCACGTGCTCGTCCTTGATCATCTGGTAACCGGGAATGCACAGCTCGCCGCCGAGGTCGAACAGGTCGTGCTGGATGGTGACCAGTTCCTCGCGCAGGTCGGGCGGCATGTCTTCGCACAGCAGCAGGCCGACGAAGGAGTTGAGCTCGTCGACTTCGCCCAGCGCATGGATGCGTGCGCTGTCCTTGCCGGTGCGGCTGCCGTCGCCGAGACCCGTGCTGCCGTCGTCGCCGGTGCGTGTGGCGATTTTGGAAAGTCGATTACCCATGGTGATGTCCAGCCCGTAAAAAAGATAGTCCGAGGATACGACAAATCGATGTGATTGTGGCTACAATCGGAATCATGTCCGCCCCTCTCCAAGTCCCCTCCGGTGACATCAGGCTGCGCAGGCAGCAGGTGGCCGCCGCCCTCAGCGCGAGGTTGCCGCACGGCGTCGTCCTGCACGATCCCGAAGACACCCGTCCCTACGAATGCGACGGCCTGGCCGCCTACCGCCAGCAGCCGATGATCGTCACCCTGCCCATGAACGAAGAGCAGGTGCTGACGATCCTGGCCGTTTGCCGCGAGCTGAACGTGCCGATCGTCCCGCGCGGCGCCGGCACCGGCCTGTCGGGCGGGGCGCTGCCGATCATTGATGGCGTGGTGCTGTCCACCGCGCGCCTGAACCGCATCGTGCGCATGGACGCCTATTCGCGCACGGCGGTCGTGCAGCCGGGCGTGCGCAACCTCGCCATTTCCGAGGCGGCTGCCCAGTATGGCCTGTATTACGCGCCGGATCCTTCCTCGCAGATCGCCTGCACCATCGGCGGCAACGTGGCGGAAAACTCCGGCGGCGTGCACTGCCTGAAATACGGCCTGACCGTGCACAACGTGCTGCGCGTGCGCGTGGCCACCATCGAGGGAGAAATTATCGAGCTCGGCAGCGAAGCGCTGGATGCGCCGGGCCTGGACCTGCTGGCCGTCTTCATCGGCTCCGAGGGCATGCTCGGCATCGTCACCGAGGTGACCGTGAAACTGGTGCCGAAGCCGGCGGCGGCCCAGGTCATCATGGCCAGCTTCGACGACGTCGTTACCGGCGGCAATGCGGTGGCGAGCGTGATCGCGGCCGGCATCATCCCGGCCGGCCTGGAAATGATGGACCGCACCTCCTCGCGCATGGTCGAACCCTTCGTGCACGCCGGCTACGACACCGACGCCGCCGCGATCCTGCTGTGCGAGGCCGACGGCACGCCGCTGGAAGTGGCCGAGGAAA
This sequence comes from Massilia sp., assembly GCA_039649125.1. Classification (GTDB taxonomy): domain Bacteria; phylum Pseudomonadota; class Gammaproteobacteria; order Burkholderiales; family Burkholderiaceae_D; genus Telluria. Next base: position 12,172 of record JBBWZO010000231.1, read on the forward strand.
TCGGGCGCATGACGGCGGTGCTGCAGGCGGCCGGGGCCAGCGCGATTGCCGTGTCGCAGAGCGAAGCCGAGCGCATGCGTTTCTGGTCGGGGCGCAAGAACGCCTTCCCGGCGGCGGGCCGCATCTCGCCCGACTATTACTGCATGGACGGGACGATTCCACGCAAGAACCTGGCGCAGGTGCTGATCGGCATCGAAGAAATGGAAAAGACCTACGGCCTGCGCTGCGCCAACGTGTTCCACGCGGGCGACGGCAACCTGCATCCCCTGATCCTGTTCGACGCGAACACGCCGGGCGAATTCGAGCGCGCGGAAGCCTTTGGCGCGGCCATCCTTGCGCTGTGCGTGGAGGTGGGCGGCACCATTACCGGGGAACATGGCGTGGGCATGGAAAAGATCAATTCGATGTGCGTGCAGTTCGACCGCAAGGAGCTCGACGCCTTTTTTGCGGTCAAACGCGCATTCGACGCGCCGATGCTGCTCAACCCGGACAAGGCCATCCCGACCCCGCACCGCTGCGCCGAATTCGGCAAGCTGCACGTGCACAAGGGAGACGTGCCGTTCCCGGACCTTCCGCGTTTCTAAGCGTTTTTAACCAAGCGTTTTAACTAAGCATGCCCATCATCGAAGAATTCAGGGACCGCGTGCGCGCGGCCGCCGCCGGCAAGACCGCGTTGCGCATCCGCGGAGGCGGTACCAAGGACTGGTACGGCGGGCCGCTCGCGGGCGACGTCCTCGATACGCGCGCCTGTTCCGGCATCGTCGACTACGAGCCGACCGAACTGGTGATCACCGCGCGCTGCGGCACGCCGCTCGCCGAGATCGAGGCAGCGCTCGCCGAACGGCGGCAGATGCTGGCCTTCGAGCCGCCGTATTTTGGGGCCGGAGCGACCTTCGGCGGGGCCATCGCCGCCGGCCTGTCCGGCCCGCGCCGCGCCAACAGCGGCGCCGTGCGCGACTTCGTGCTGGGCGCCAAATTGATGGACGGGAAGGGGGATGTGTTGAATTTCGGCGGCCAGGTCATGAAGAACGTGGCCGGCTACGACGTCTCGCGTCTGCTGGCAGGGTCGATGGGCACGCTCGGACTGATGCTGGAAATCTCGGTAAAAGTGCTGCCGCGTGCCTTTGCCGAGACCACGCTGCAATTTGCGATGAGCGAGGTCGACGCCATCCGCAAGTTCAACGAGTGGGGCGGCCAGCCGCTGCCGGTGTCCGCCAGCTGCTGGCATGATGGCGTGCTGGCGCTGCGGTTGTCGGGTGCGCAGGCCGCGGTCGATGCTGCGGTAACATCGCTGGGCGGACAGGTGATGCCGGACTGCGAGCAATTCTGGGCATCGCTGCGCGAACAGCGCCATGCCTTTTTCGCCGGCGATGAACCCCTGTGGCGGCTGTCGGTGCCATCGACCACGGGCGCCATCGTGCTCGGCGGCAAGCAGCCGGCGCAGCTGATCGAGTGGGGCGGAGCCCAGCGCTGGCTGCGCGCGCCGTCCGGCGAGGCCGAGCGCATCCGGCGCACGGTGGCGGCGAGCGGCGGCCATGCGACCCTGTTCCGAGGCGGAGATAAAGCGGTGGGCGTGTTCCACCCGCTGGCGCCCGCCGTGGCGCGCATCAACGAACGCCTGAAAGCGGCGTTCGACCCTGCGCACATTTTCAATCCCGGACGGATGGTCTGAACCATGCAAACGAACCTGGCCGATTTCATCAAGGGCACGCCGGACGGCGATGCAGCCGACGCGATCCTGCGCGCCTGCGTGCACTGCGGCTTCTGCACCGCGACCTGCCCTACTTACCAGGTGCTGGGCGACGAGCTCGACAGCCCGCGCGGGCGCATCTACCTGATCAAGCAGGTGCTCGAAGGCGTCGAACCGACCCGCAAGACCCAGCTGCACCTGGACCGCTGCCTGACCTGCCTCAACTGCGAAACGACCTGCCCGTCGGGTGTGAAGTACGGGCGCCTGGTCGACATCGGGCGCCGGGTGGTGGAAGAGCGCGTGGCGCGTCCGCCGCGCGACCGCGTCAAGCGTACGACCCTGAAGGAATTCCTGCCGCGTGGCGCGCTGTTCAAGCCGGCGTTTCGCGTCGGGTCGGCAGTGCGTGGGCTGCTGCCGAAGGAATTGCAGGACAAGGTACAGCCGGCACGCGCTGCCGGCCATTGGCCCACGCGCCAGCACGCGCGCAAGATGCTGGTGCTCGAAGGCTGCGTGCAGCCGGCGATGGGACCGAACATCAATGCCGCTACCGCCCGCGTGCTCGATGCGCTTGGCGTGCAGCTGATCCGCGCGGCAAAGGCCGGCTGCTGCGGCGCCGTGCGCTATCACCTGAACGACCAGGCCGGCGGCCTGGACGACATGCGCCGCAATGTCGATGCGTGGTGGCCTTACGTGGAACGGGAAGAGGTCGAGGCGATCGTCATGACCGCCTCCGGTTGCGGCATCGCGGTCAAGGAATACGGCCACCACCTGGCGCACGATCCGGACTATGCGGCCAGGGCCGGGCGCATCTCGATGCTGACGCGCGACCTGTCGGAGATCATGCCCGAGTTCGAGGAGCAGCTGGCAGCCAGCCTGCGCGGCAAGATCACGAAGCGGGTCGCCTTCCATCCGCCGTGCACGCTGCAGCACGGCCAGCAGATCCGCGGCAAGGTCGAGGGCGTGCTGCGCGCTGCCGGCGTGGACGTGGTGCTGCCCGCCGAAAGCCACCTGTGCTGCGGCTCGGCGGGGACGTATTCGGTGCTGCATCCGGATATCGCGCACGAGCTGCGCGACCGCAAGCTGGCCACCCTGGAGGCGACCGGCGCGAGCGAGATCGTGTCGGCGAATATCGGGTGCATGACGCATTTGCAGTCGGGGACGCAGACGCCGGTGATGCACTGGATCGAGCTGGTGGATCGGGCGTTGCGCGCTGAGGCTTGACGTTCGGGTAAGCCAGGGCACGTAAGACGCGTGGAGTCAGGACTCCACCCTACGGTTCTTGTAGTGCGGGCTCTGTGGCGACGGCGTGCATTCGTAGGGTGGACGGCTGTACCCGACACTGTGCATCCACGTAACGGATGCGCCGCTTCGCGTGAGGCGGGCATTTAGCCCGCCTCACTCCACGCGTTCAACCTCGGCCTGACACCGCGACCCCGGACCCGTGCCCACGCGGTCCAACCCACCGTGGTAGCATTCCTCCCCACCCGAATTCAACCAAGATAAAGCAATGAGTTTCGTATTCCGCCTCGTGCGCGACGAGGGCGGCGACGCCCCCGTCGTCGTGTTCGAGGATTCGACCAGCCCCGGTTTCGTCCCCCTGTGGGAAGAAGTCGGCGTCTACGATGCGCTGTACAACAGCGACGGCAAGATGGCGCGCGAAGTCTCGCGCCGCATCGCCTATGGTCTCGACCGCGTCAGCGAGGAAGCGCCGCTCGCGCGCCTGATCCCCTCGTCGCTGTCGCAAGGGGAGGCGATCCGCTTCCTGGAAGACGTGAACCGCGCCTGCGTGATCCACGGCACGGCGGAAATCGAGACGCGCTGACGCGACTTCATCCGCTTCCACTTCCATGCCCCGCCAAACCATCACGCTCAGCGGCGAAACGCTTGACCGCGCCCGTCTCGAACAACTGCTGGCGGACGACGTCCTGCTCGCCTTCGACGACTGCGATTTCACCGGTGCCGACCTCTCGCGCCTGAACCTGCAGGACAGCGTCTTTCGCAACTGCGTGCTGCTCGAGACCTCGTTCTACGCCGCCAACCTGGCGCGCACCCGCTGGCAGCGCTGCCGGGCGGGTCACGCCGATTTCGAATCGGGCGACCTGGTCGACGCCCGCTTCGCCTCCTCGGACCTGAACAACACCCGCTGGCGCCGCGCCAGGCTCGCTTCGTGCGCCTTCCAGAGCTGCAAGCTGACCGGCGCCGCCTTCGAGGAAGTGAGCTGCCTCGGCCTGTCGTTCGCGGACAGCCTGCTCATCGGCGCCGACCTGCGCCGCATGTCGTTCCGGAAGATGACCCTCGTCGGTCTCGATTTCGCGGATGCCGACCTGTCCGGCTGCGATTTCCGCGAGGCCATCTTCGAAGGCGGCAGCCTGCGCGACGCCCACATCAAGGACACCCGATTCGACGGCGCCGACCTGCGCGAAGCCGACCTCGGCGGCCTGAAACTCGTCAACGCGAAATTGTTCGCGGGCGCGACCATCTCGCCGCGCCAGGCGGCGGAACTGGTGCGGGCGATGGGGCTGAATGTGGCATGAGGGACGTGCGCGACATCGTGGCGTTCAGGAGCCGCCGCTTCGTTCCCATCCTGCCCGAGGCCTGCCAGGTCAGGCCGCGGACCTATGGCGCCGAACTGGCGTTCTGGCTCGCGGGGAAGCTCGCGGGGCAGGGCATCGTGACGAGCTACCCGGTAATGGAAGAAGGCAGCTGGGTGCTGGCGTACCGGATGCAAGGAGGCGTGTGCTTCCGGATCATGTGCACGAACATCGATGGCAGCGACGAGCACTGGCGCCTGTCATTGAAGCGCCATGATGTCTCCGCGCATCCTGCGGCGCCGTCACCCGACACCGTGCAGGCACTGGTGAATGCGATCCGCTTCGTGCTCCATGCGGCGGTCGTCAAAGAAGACATCGACTGGCGCTACGACGCACCGACGCTCACCACCCGAAGTCTTCGCTAGCCGCTTTGCGGCCCTGTTCCCATGCCAGATTGGCGTCGCTGCCGCCAGGGTAGGGATTGGCGGCTGTGCTGTCGTAGAAAGCGTCGTAACCGGCATGCCAGGGTGCCGCATGGCGTGGCGCCGTGCCGCGACGTAGCCGGGCTGTCATGCGACTGACGGTCGCGGCGAGGCGCCAGGTAAAGCCGGTGCCCGACGCTTCGACGCCCTCCTCATTTGCGGCAGCTGTTTTCATCACGCCCCCATCCGTATTTGCTAAAACATAACATCCTTATTACCGGGGATAAATTTTTTTTGTTTGTTTCACGGCGGGTTGTGGTTGAGGTGCGACGCGCCGACTGGCATCGGTCCCGCCTTGGCAGCTTTGGTACCGGGCGTGTCCTGGATAATGTTGGCTTACTTGTAATAAATTGCCACGAATGTAAGAAATTGTTAAATCCGTCAACAGCCTTCGGATGAGGCCCGTTACAGGCTCAGTGACATATGAGATGTGCACTGAGACGTCAACCAACCAAGGAGCTGCAACATGAAGAAAATCACCGCCACCCTGATCGCCGGTCTGTTCGCTACCGCTGCATTCGCGCAAGTCCCTGATTCGCCAGTCGCGAAGACGACCGTCGAGACCAAGGACACCAAAACCAGCGTGCTGGTGGACAGCAAGGACGCCAAGGCTGACCTGAAGGCAACGACCAAGGAAGCCCAGGCTGCAGCGAACGCCGGCACCAAGGACAAGCTGGTCGCCAAGATCGATGCCAAAACCGACGCGAAGGATGCCAAGGCTGAAGTGAAGGCCGGTGCGAAAGACGCCAAGGCCGAAGTGAAGGCTGACGCCAAGGATGTCAAGGCAGCGGCCGATGCGAATGCCAACCACGGCGCGCAGGTCTCGGCTACCGCCCAGACCAAGTAAGGCTTTATCAAGCAGTAGCAAAGCCCGCGCAGGTCGCGGGCTTAATGAGATGGTCACCCTCCACCCTGCAAGGTACTAAGCTTGCAGGGTGTGTTCATTTTGGACGGAGGCCATCATGCAAGACGTTACCCTCATCGGCATCGACCTTGGCAAACACAGCTT
>JBBWZO010000232.1:0-3121 GCA_039649125.1 Massilia sp.
AAGCTGTGTTTGCCAAGGTCGATGCCGATGAGGGTAACGTCTTGCATGATGGCCTCCGTCCAAAATGAACACACCCTGCAAGCTTAGTACCTTGCAGGGTGGAGGGTGACCATCTCATTAAGCCCGCCGAAGCGGGCTCCATGACATCAGGCGAGCAATAACGTAGGGTGTGAGGGGCGCCGAGCCTCCCCACTCCACGCGTTACACGGCTAGTAAGTCAGCCCCGTCACGCCTTGGCCAGACGGGTCTGGCTCATTTCCGCCGTCAGGTAACCCACAGCCGCCCCGAACTTGTCCTTGTAGTTCGCCCGCACCAGCGGATCGAGCGTGGCTTTCACGTTGTTGTGGATACCGCCCCAATCGCCCGCGTGCTGGAAGTTACTCATGATGTAGGTCCAGCCATGCAATTCATCCACCGCATGCAGGCCGGTCGACTCGCCGCCGGCCGGAATCGACATCACGCGCGACAACACCTTGGTGTCGACGTTATAGGCCCACAGGAAGTTGTTCACGTGCTGGCCGCTGTCCTCGCCGATGAAGAGCGTGCGCATCTTCTCCGAGAATTTCAGGTTGTCCGGGTTGCCGATGCGGTCCGGATTGGCCGTGTTGCCGACGGCGTCGGCGGCGATGTCCTCGCCGACCAGCAGGGCCTTCAGGTCGACCGGCATCCATTCGCTGGCGATCGCCGCGCCCGCCGTGTCGATCTGCCCGCCCTTCAGGTTCAGCGCCATCACGGCGCCGGCATTGACCGCCTTCGGGATCGCCACGCCATTGCCCGGCACGTTCAGCGCATGCCCCGCCACCATCGCGCTCTGGCAGTTCTGCAGCGCCGAGTAGGCGATCTTGTCCTTGGCGTTGACGGTGGTTCCCTCCATCTTGGTAAAGCCCATCGAGGCGCCGACCAGGGCCGCGTAGCGGTGGGTCTCGAGGAAGGCGGCGGCCTTTTCCATGCCCGGCATGAGCTTGATCCATTCGATGGCGCCGTTCGCGGCCACCTTCTTGTAGGACGGATCCTGCGGATCGGTCGTGCGCACGTCCATGATCTGGGTCGGCTTGACGCTGGCGGCCAGGGCGCGGATTTCGCTGCTCGTGGCCGATCCGAGCTTGATCCAGGTGAGCGGCGCGGCGGCGGCGGCCGGGTCGAGCGAGAAGCCGGCGCCGACCTTTGCCACGTACAGGCTGCCGGACGACAGGTCGCGCGGACGGTCGGCCACGAAGACGAAGTAGCCGCTGTTGGTGGCGTCGTCGCCCATCAGCACGGTGCGCTCGTCCGGCATCACCTGCACCAGCTCGTGCGAGATGCGGCCCATGCAGAAGTGCTTCTTGATCGAGGCCGTGCCGTCCGGGTTGACCGTCACTTCCGGCATGTGGCCGTAGTTATAGGGATTGGCCGCGGTCTCGCTGCCGTACAGGTTCTGGCTGAAGGCCTTGAACTGCGGATCGGTAGCGGCCGTAAACGCGTTCGGCTCGTATTCCTCGCTCGACAGGTGGGTGCCCCAGGGCGACAGGCTGGCGCCGCAGGTGATCCACAGGCCCTCCACGCTCGAGGTGTCGACGTTGTGGTACTTCACCAGGGTCAGCTTGCCGGTGGCCTGGTCCTGGTCCAGGGTCAGCACGCCGATCGGCGACGGCAGGCGGCCGTACATGCCGGTCTTGCCGTCCTGGGCGAAGCTGGTGTACTCGAACTGGACGACGGCGAACACCGGCTTGCCTTTTACGCCGGGCACGCTGGCGTTCGGCACCGTGAGCAGCGAGGTGCCGTCCGGCGCGTCCGAGAAGAACTGGCGTTCCTTGCCCGGCACCGTGGTGTCGATGATCGGCTGGTTGCGGATGTTGTAGTAGCCGCCAGCGAGGACCGTGCCGCCGGCGCCGTTCGGTACCATGTCGCCGGTGATGAAGAAGGGCTGATAGGCCAGCTTGAAGTCGAGCTTGCTGGTGTCGCTGAAGTTCACCGTCATGGTCGAGCCGACGGTGGTGGTCGCCATCGCGGCAGGGTTGGCCAGGTTTGGTGCGGCCATCGAGCTGAAGGTGACGGTGCCGAGGGTGGCGCTTGGGACCACCGGGGCCAGGGCGCCCGGCATGTCGGTGTCGTCGCTGCCACCGCAGGCGGTCAGCAGCGACGCGCCGGCGACGCTGGCCAGCGGCAGCATCGGGATACCTCCCAGCATGCGCAGCAGACGACGGCGGGACAGTTCGGGATTCGTGGTCATGCGTTTTCTCCAGGGTTGCGTGATCGTGCTGCGGCGGTGGCCGCGTCCATGGAGGGCAGAATAGTAGAGACGTATGTCAGGCTGATGACAGCGATGGTCTTGCCTCAGCCGGAGCGCGTATCCTCGCCCCGGGTGAAAGCCCAATCGAGCACTTCGTCGAGAATTTCGTAGCTCGGCGACCCACTCGTCGCCGCCCGCATGCGCTCGACCACGGAGGCTGGAACCACGGCTTGCGCCTGGCGGCTGGCCTGCCAGGCATCAATGCTCTCCCAGCATGCCACTGCAAGGTACACATTCGCGTCCAGCTGGCTTTTCAGCAGTACGCTGCCCCGCGCGTCCGGCCATGCCTGCTGGATGCAGCGCGTGGCCTCCCACCACGCCGCGACGAAAGCATCGGCTTGCTGGGGATCCACGCTCCAGCGGTAGATAACTCTGATCATTGCGCCCTCCCGTGTCTGCCGAAGATGCGTCGAAGTTGCCGGATGTTGCTAACTGGATGCTAACCGATAAGTGCCAGGTCGACCGAACAGGCGTCGATCTTCACCGACTGCCTCTCGCGCTGCCGTGACCGGCGAATTAAAAAGCCCCGGCACCTGAAGGAACCGGGGCTTTCGCTGTCGCCGGAATCCCTAAGATCCCGAACTCGTGCTTAGACGTTGAACAAGAAGTTCAACACATCCCCATCCTTGACGATGTAATCCTTACCCTCGGCACGCATCTTGCCCGCTTCCTTGGCGCCGGCTTCGCCCTTGTAGGCGATGTAATCGTCATAGGCGATGGTCTGCGCGCGAATGAAGCCGCGCTCGAAGTCGGTGTGGATCACGCCGGCCGCCTGCGGGGCGGTGGCGCCGACCTTCACGGTCCAGGCGCGCACTTCCTTCACGCCGGCGGTGAAATAGGTCTGCAGGCCGA
>JBBWZO010000237.1:0-17067 GCA_039649125.1 Massilia sp.
GCCCACCCGGACATTTTCAACATCCTGCTGCAGGTGATGGACCATGGCACGCTGACCGACAACAACGGCCGCAAGGCGGACTTCCGCAACGTGATCATCATCATGACCACCAACGCGGGCGCCGAGAGCCTGACCAAGCGTTCGGTGGGCTTCGTGGACTCGAAGGCGCAGGGCGACGAGATGGCCGACATCAAGCGCATGTTCACGCCGGAGTTCCGCAACCGCCTGGATGCGATCATCAGCTTCCGTGCGCTGGACGAGGAAATCATCCTGCGCGTCGTGGACAAGTTCCTGATGCAGCTGGAAGAGCAGCTGCACGAGAAGAAGGTGGAAGCCATCTTCACCGAGAAGCTGCGCAAGTTCCTCGGCGCGAAGGGTTTCGATCCGCAGATGGGTGCCCGTCCGATGTCGCGCCTGATCCAGGACATGATCCGCAAGGCCCTGGCCGACGAACTGCTGTTCGGACGCCTGGTCAACGGTGGCCGCGTTACGGTCGACCTGAACGAGAAGGACGACGTCGTCCTCGAGTTCCCGGAAGGCGACGCGCTGCCGCCGCCGGCCCCGGCCGAGACGGTCGAAATCGAGTAATTCTCGATGCTTCGAAAACCGCGCCCCGTGCGCGGTTTTTTTTCGTCCTCGCATTTGTAGGGTGGGCACCCCGTGCCCACGCGAACGTCTGCTTCGTGTTGGCCTTGGCCGCGGCAACGACGCGAATGCCCCGATACGTTATCGTGGATCATTGGATACGTCGCCGATCCCTTTCGGGTTGGGGCTTGCTCCACCATACCGCGACGCGAACGTTCGCGTGGACGCAGGGTGCCCACCCTACGACGCATTTTTTGCTTGTATGCACGCCAACAGTCATTTCCCCTGTGGCAAACTCATGCTCTTTAGCAAACTCTGCCGCTCTGAACATGACCGTTTCCCGCACCATCCTCGCGCTGTCCCTGGCCCTGATCGGCACGCAAGCCATCGCCGCCGACCCGTACTTCCGCTTCCCCGCCGTGCGCGGCGACACGATCGTGTTCACCGCCGAGGGCGACCTCTGGCGCACGACCATGAGCGGCGGCAAGGCGACGCGCCTGACCACGCATCCATCCGCCGAAACCCACGCCGCGCTCTCGCATGACGGCAAGTTCGTCGCCTTCGCCGCCTCCTACGAGGGCGCCCAGGAAGCCTATGTGATGCCGCTCGAGGGTGGGCTGCCGCGCCGGATCACTTTTGAGAACGGCGGCGTGACCGTGCTCGGCTGGACGGCGCAGGGCGAGGTGCTGGTCAGTACCGAGAATTCAAGCGGCCCGTCGAAACACCGCGTCGTGGCCGCACTCGACCCGGTGAAACTCACGCGCCGCGTGCTGCCGCTGGCCGATGCCAACGACGCCGTGCTCGACGACAGCGGGCGCACCGTCTACTTCACGCGCATGGGCCTGTCGATGACCAGCGACAACGTGAAATCCTACCGCGGCGGCGCCCATGCCCAGCTGTGGCGCTTCGACCTGGGCGCCAGGAATGAGGCCCAGCCGCTGTTCAAGGGCGAGTCCACTCATCACCCCGCCAACAACCGCCGCGCCATGTGGTGGCAGGGGCGCCTGTATTTCATCAGCGATGCCGGCGGGGCCGACAATCTCTGGACTTCGCTCCCGGACGGCAGCGACCGCCGCCAGCTGACGCGGCACAAGGAGTGGGACGTGCGCATGGCCTCGCTCGGCGACGGCCGCATCGCCTACCAGCTCGGCGCCGACCTGCGCGTGTTCGACCTCGCCAGCGGCCAGGACACGCGCCTGAACGCGAGCCTGGTGTCTGACTTCGACCAGCAGCGCATGCGCCGCGTGAAGTCGCCGCTGGACGCCCTGACCGGCATCGAGCTGGCCAACAAGGCCGAACGCATCGTGCTGACCGCGCGCGGCCGCGTCACCATCGCCGGCACCGGCAGCTACCGCCGCGTCGAAATCGCCGTGCCGGAAGGCGCGCGTGCCCGCAGCGCCGTGTTCAGCCACGACGACAAGTGGGTCTATGCCATCGTCGACACGAGCGGCGAGAACGAGGTGTGGCGCTATGCCGCCGACGGTTCGGGCCACGGCGAACGCCTCACCACGGACGGCGCCAGCCACCGCTGGAACCTGTACCCGTCCCCGGACGGCAAATGGCTGGCCCACACCGACAAGAAGGGCCGCACCTGGCTGCTCGACCTGGCCGGCAAAACCAACGTGATCATCGACGACGCCGGCCTGGTCGGCATCGACCGCTCGGACCAGGTGGTCTGGTCGCCCGACAGCCGCAACCTGGCCTTCGTGCGGGCCGGCAGCAGCGAGCGGCGCGACCAGATCGGCATGTTCAACCTGGCTTCGAAAACGGTCAGCTTCGTAACGACCGACCGCTACGAAGCTTCCTCGCCGGTGTTTTCCCCTGACGGCAAATGGCTGTACTTCCTGTCCTCCCGCCACTTCAACCTGGGCAGCAACGTGTCGGTCTGGAGCGACCGCAACATGGGGCCGGTGTTCGACAAGCGCGTCGGCGTCTTCGCGCTGGCGCTGCAGCCGGACACGCGTTTTCCCTTCAAGCCCGAGGACGAGCTGACCCGGCCGGAAGAGAAGTCGCCCGAGGCCGCGGCCCGGGCGGCGGTGCGTTCGCCCGGCGCGGACGAGCGCGACGGCGATCATGCAAAAGCCGTGGCGGCGGCGATCGCTGCTGCGGGCGCCGCCGCCACTGCCGACAAACCAAAGGCGCCGACACCCGGCATCGCCTACGCCGGCCTGCGCGAGCGCCTGTACGAAGTGCCTGTCGCGCCGGGCAACTACCGTGCGCTCGCCGTCGACGACAAGCGCCTGTACCTGCTGGACGCCGACGGCGACGAGGCCGGCAAGGGCACGCTGAAAACCCTGGAGATCTCGCGCAGTGCGCCCAAGCCCGAAACCTTCGTCGCCAACGTGCGCGAATTCGGCCTCTCCAGCGACCGCAAGCACATCTTCTACCGCAGCTTCGCCAAAGGCGCGCCGGGCGACATGCTGATCGTCGCCGCCGCCGCCAAGGCACCTGCGGACCTCACCAGGTCCAGGGTCAAGATCGACGACTGGGCGGTGACCTCGAACCCGCGCATGGAGTGGAAGCAGATGTTCAACGATGCCTGGCGCATGCACCGCGACTTCCTGTACGACGCCCGGATGCGCGGCGTCGACTGGAACGCCGTGCGCACGCGCTACGCGCCGCTGGTCGAGCGCGTCACAGACCGCGCCGAGCTCGACGACGTGCTGGGCATGATGATCGGCGAGGTCGGCGCGCTGCATTCGCAGGTGCGTCCGGGCGACGTGCGCCGCGCACCAAGCGAAGGCACGCCAGCCAGCCTGGGCGCGGTGCTGAGCCGCACGAGCGAGGGCTACCGCGTCGACCGCGTCTACCGCAGCGAGCCGGAGCTGCCGCTTGAGGCGGGACCGCTGGCCGCGCCGGACGTCAATGTCAGGGAGGGCGACATCATCACGGCCGTCAACGGCAAGTCGCTGGTGGAAGCGCGCGACATCGCCGACCTGCTGCTCGACACCGCCGGCAAGCAGGTGCTGCTGCACGTGAAGGGCCGCGATGGCAAGCCAAGCAGCAAACCGCGCGCGGTCATCGTCACCCCGGCCACGATGGCGCAGCACGCCAGCCTGCGCTACGCGGACTGGGAACAGGGCAGGGCGCAGCAGGTCGACAGCGCCTCCAAAGGGAAGATTGGCTACCTGCACCTGCGGGCGATGGTGGCGCGCGACATCAACGCGTTCGCACGCGACTTCTACGCCAACATCAACAAGGAAGGCCTGATCATCGACGTGCGCCGGAATAACGGCGGCAACATCGACAGCTGGATCATCGAAATGCTGCTGCGCCGCTCCTGGGCCTTCTGGGCCGCGAACGGCAGGCAGCCGTACTCGAACATGCAGGGCGCCTTCCGCGGCCACCTGGTGGTGCTGATGGACGAACTGACCTACTCCGACGGCGAGACCTTCGCCGCCGGCGTCAAGGCCTTGAAACTGGGCCCGCTGGTCGGCAAGCGCACGGCCGGCGCCGGCGTGTGGCTGAGCGACGGCAACGGCCTGGCGGACAATGGCATGGCCCGTGTCGCCGAGAACGGCCAGTTCTCGAGCGACGGCGAATGGCTGATCGAAGGCGTCGGCGTGACGCCGGACGTCGAGGTCGACAACCTGCCGCACGAGACCTTCAACGGCCGCGACCGCCAGCTGGAAGTGGCGCTCGAAGTGCTCGAGAAGAAGCTGAAGGAGCAGCCGGTGAAGCAGTGGAAACCGGCGGCCATCCCGGCCTTGCGGCAGGAATAGTTTCAGGGTGCGCGCCCCGGCTGAAGCGCTGGCTGCCGCCTGATCAGATCGCGGCCAGGGCGCGCTGCAGGTCCGTGCGCTGGTCCTCCAGGTGCTCGATGCCCACCGACAGCCGGATCAGGGTATCGCCGATGCCCAGCTCCGCCCGCTGCGCCGGCGGAATGGTCGCATGCGTCATCAGAGCCGGATGCTCGATCAGGCTTTCCACGCCGCCCAGGCTCTCGGCCAGCGTGAAGACCTTGCAGGCTTCCAGGAAGCGCCGTGCGCCGCCCAGGTCGGACTCCAGCTCGATCGAGATGATGCCGCCGAAGCCGTTCATCTGGCGCCGCGCCAGGGCGTATTGCGGATGCGATTCCAGGCCGGGGTAGTACACCTTGCGTACCTTCGGTTCGCGCTCCAGCCACTGCGCCAGCGCCAGTGCGTTGGCGCTGCTGCGCTCCACCCGCAGCGCCAGGGTCTTGATCCCGCGCAGCACCAGGAAGCTGTCGAACGGCCCCTGGATCGCGCCGACGGCATTCTGGATGAAGCCGAGCCCCTCGCGCAGCTCGCCGTGGTGGTCGGCACTGCCGACCACAGCGACACCTCCAATGACGTCCGAGTGCCCGTTCATGTACTTGGTTGTCGAGTGCACGACGATGTCGATGCCCAGCTCCAGCGGACGCTGCACGATCGGGCTGGCGAAGGTGTTGTCGCAGACGCTGATAATGCCGCGCTCGCGGCACAGCTGCGCGATCGCGGCCAGGTCGGCCAGTTTCAGCATCGGGTTGGTCGGCGTCTCGACCCACACCAGGCGTGTCTCGGGCGTGAGCGCCGCGGCCAGCGTCTCCGGATCGGCCAGGTTCACATACGTGAAACGGTGGCCGGCGCTCTTCCGGCGCACGCGCTCGAACAGGCGGTAGGTGCCGCCGTACATGTCGTCGCCGGCCACGATGCGGGAGCCGGCCGGCAGCAGTTCGAGCACCGCCGAGATGGCCGCCAGGCCCGAGGCGAAGGCGAACGCCGCGCTGCCGCTCTCGATATCGGCCACGCAGCGCTCCAGCGCCCAGCGCGTCGGGTTGTGCGAGCGGCCGTAGTCGAGGCCCTTGTGCACGCCGGGACTCTCCTGGGCGAAGGTGGAGGTGGCGAAGATCGGCGGCATCACGGCGCCGGTGCCGGGTTCGGGCGCCTGCCCGCCGTGAATCACGCGGGTGGCGATGTGCTGCTTGGTGTCGGGTTGGCTCACGATAGGGTCCTGCGCAGGTGGTTGAGGAGGTCGAAGCGGGTGATCAGGCCGTAGAAGCGGTCGTTCTCGCAGACGACGGCGGTCAGGCCGCGGTCGAGGATGTTGCGCAGCTCCTGCATGCCGGCGGAAGGCCGCAGGGTTTGCAGCTGCGCCGTCATCGTATTGGCGACCTGCGACGCGAAGTGTTTGGGCTCGGTCGTGACATGCAGCAGCAGGTCGGACTCGTCGATGATGCCGACCAGGCGGCCCTTGTCGATGACCGGCAGCTGGGCCAGGTCGCTGCTGCGCATGCGGTTGAATGCCGTGAGCAGGGTATCGGTCGGCGCCACGGTGACCACTTCGCCGGCGTCGAAGCGGCGCCCGATCAGGTCGCGCAGGTCGCCCGTCCTCGGGCGCTGCAGCAGGCCCTGGTCGACCATCCAGCCGTCGCTGTACACCTTCGTCAGGTAGCGCGTGCCGGTGTCGCACACAAAAGTGACGACGCGCTTCGGCGTGGTCTGTGCGCGGCAGTATTTCAGAGCAGCGGCGAGCAGGGTGCCGGTCGAGGAACCGGCCAGGATGCCCTCGTGCTGCAGCAGGGCGCGCGCCGTATGAAAACTTTCTTCGTCGGTGATGGTGTAGGCGCTGCGCACGCGCGACAGGTCGGCGATCCCGGGAATGAAATCCTCGCCGATGCCCTCGACGGCCCAGGAGCCGGCCTCCTTCACCAGGTGCCCGGTGTTCACGTAGTCGGCCAGGATCGAGCCTCGGGGATCGGCGAGCACGAATTCGAGGTTCGGCTGCACGCGGCCAAAATAGTTCGACAGGCCGGTCAGGGTGCCGGCCGAACCGACGCCGACCACGATCGCGTCGAGCTCGTGGCTGGTCTGTTCCCAGATTTCCGGGCCGGTGGTCATTTCGTGGGCGCGCGGGTTGGCCGGGTTGTTGAACTGGTCGGCGAACCAGGCGCCGGGGATCTCGCGCGCCAGGCGCGCCGCGACGTCCTGGTAGTACTCGGGATGTCCCTTGCCGACGTCGGAGCGGGTGAGGTGGATCCCGGCGCCCAGGGCCTTCAGGTGCAGCACCTTTTCCGCCGCCATCTTGTCAGGCACGACCAGCACCACGCGGTAGCCCTTGATGCGCGCCACCAGCGCCAGGCCCAGGCCGGTGTTCCCGGCGGTGGCCTCGACCACAGTGCCGCCCGGTTTCAGGCTGCCGTCGAGTTCGGCCGCTTCGATCATGGCGCGGCCGATGCGGTCCTTGATCGAGCCGCCCGGATTTTGCGATTCCAGCTTCAGGAACAGCTGGCAGGGACCGGTATCCATGCGGGTGACTTGCACCAGCGGGGTATTGCCGATCAGGGAAAAGATTGCCGCTTGGGATGGGTCCTGCAGAGTGCCTTGCATATTGCCTCCAAAGGGCGCCTTGTGGGCGCCGCGACTGCGGAAAAGTGGGCGCAGGTGGGCGCCGGGCCGTGACAAAAAGGCATGGTACGGCGGATCGCGGAGGAGGAATTTGAACTGGCGCGAATGTCGTTGATGCGGCAGTCACGCCCACCGCCGCCCGATCCGGATCCAGCATAGCACCGGAGGGCATGGTCTTAACAATAAGAAAATGTCATGTCCATATGCGATTTATCAGGAATGCTTATGGATCGAACGGTAGAGTGTGTGCGGCCTGCTGCCGACACTTCCGGTGGGCGAATGGACAAGGCAGGGCGGCAGCATGAACTTGAATACCTGTCAACAATTCCAGTGGCGAATGTTATACTTAGGCAATCATTTTTAGCGACCGACACCATGACCACCAAGCGCCTCCTTCCCTTGCCGCCCTGTTCCTGCTGGCGAGCTGTGGAGGCGGCGATGGCGTGACCCTGGGCGAGTTCCCGGCCCTGAACAAGACCGAGGGCGACGCTCCCTTCGCGCTGACCGCGCCTTCCTCGAAGAGCCCGGCCCCGTTCACCTACTCCAGCAGCGATCTGAAGGTGGCGACGATCAAGGACAACATGGTTACCGTGCACGCGGCGGGCACCAGCACGATCATGGCGCAGCAGGGAGGCATGGGCAGCTACAACCCGACCTCGACCAGTGCCCTGCTGACGGTGGCCCCGCGCGTCTGCACGGCGCCGCTCGAGAACAGGCAGGGCGTTTGCGTCGCGCCGCCGACCACGGCGGCCACCGTGACGCAGGCACAGCTGAGCTGGTCGCCGGCCCACTTCGTGCTGACCTGGGCCGAGGCCGACGGCTATTGCAAGAATTCGACCATCAACGGCGCGACCGGCTGGAAGTTCCCTGACCAGGCCCAGCTGGTGGCGCTGGCAGCGTCCGGCGCGATGGACGGGCAGGGCTGGACGATGGCCGATGCCTGGAGCGCCGCTGCCGGCAGCGGCACCGACACCCGCTTCGCCGTCAATCTGGCGAGCGGCGCATCGACCGTGTTCCCGAAGGAAAACAAGGCACACGTCACCTGCGTGCGCGCAGCCTGAGAGCGCCTGACAACGCCCCCATAGCTGCGTTGCAGCGTCTCGCCGTACAGGCTTGCTGTCTTCGACGCCGCGTCGGGTGGCCGCATCCCTTGCTCCGGAGCATTGTCAGGCGCTCTGAAGCGGCTCAGTCGCCGGCGCGCAGTCGGCGCCAGAGCGTCGTGCGGCTGATCCCTAGGTGGCGCGCGGCCGCTTCGCGCTGGCCGCCGAAACGGGCCAGCACCTCGGCCACGCTTTCGCCGGCCGGGGGCGCCGCGGCGATCGGCCTTTGCCCCGGCGCGGGCAGGGCGGCGGACTGGGGCAGGGCGGCAGGCGGTGCTTCCGCGCAACCCAGCTCCGGGGCAATCTCCAGCAGGAAGCGCGGCGTCAGTGCCTGCAGCGGCTCGGCCGCGAGGAACAGCGCCAGGCGCTCCATCACGTTGCGCAGCTCGCGCACGTTGCCGGGCCAGCCGTAACGCTCGAGCAAGGGCGCGCAGGCAAGGACCTCCGCGTGCAGGTTCGGGTGCGGGCGCGCGTCGAGCGCGGCCAGTGCATTCTTCAGCGACCATTCCGCCAGCGGCGCGATATCGGCCACGCGCGTGCGCAGCGGCGGCAGGGCCAGCCGCAGCACGGCGAGGCGGTAGAACAGGTCGGCGCGGAAACGTCCTTCGCGCACCCGCGCTTCCAGGTCGCAGTGGGTGGCGCTGATGACGCGCACGGCGATCGGCACCGGCCGCGTGCCGCCCACGCGCACCACCTCGCGCTCCTCGAGTACCCGCAGCAGGCGCGTCTGCAGGGCCAGCGGCATCTCGCCGATTTCGTCGAGGAACAGGGTGCCGTGGTTGGCCGCCTCGAACAGGCCCGCGTGGCCGCCGCGCCGCGCGCCGGTGAACGCGCCTTCCTCGTGGCCGAACAGTTCCGATTCGAGCAGCGATTCGGCGATCGCCCCGCAATTGACGGCAACAAAGGGCCGGTTGGGGCCGAGGCTGCGCGGGCCTTCGCGGTGGATGGCCTGGGCCACCAGCTCTTTCCCGCTCCCGGTCTCGCCCTGGATCAGCACGGTTGCCGGCGAGCGTGCGTACAGCACCACCTGCTGGCGCAGGCGCTCCATCGCCGCCGATTCGCCGCGCAGGTCATGCAGGCCGCGCCGCGCCCGGGTCGTTGCACCCGGCTGGGCGCACCGTCCACGGTTCGCTTCCAGCCGGGTCAGGCGTGCCATCTCCAGCGCGTCGTCGAAAGCCTGGCGGATCGACGCCGCCGAATACAGGAACACGCCGGTCAGCCCGGCTTCCTCGGCCAGGTCCGTGATCAGCCCGGCGCCGACGATCACCCCGATCCCCGCCGCTTTCAACTCGTTGATGACGGCGCGCGCATCCTCCTCGGTCGCATAGGTGCGCTGGGCAATGTCGAAGCCGAAGGTCGTGCTGAATTCGGCCAGTTCGGGCAAGGGCGCCTGGTAGGTGATGACGCCGATGCGCGAGGACACCCGGCGTGCCCGCGCCAGCGCCTGCATCACGTCGAAACCGCTGGCCTTGGCCACCACGACCGGCGCCGATACCCGTCCTTTCAGGTAGGCCGCGTTGGAACCGGCGGCGATGACGACGTCGCAGCGTTCGCTGGCCATGCGCTCGCGCAAATGACGTGCAGCCTCGTCGAACCCAAGGTGGATTGGTTCGATCTGAGCTAAGTGGTCGTATTCGAGCGTGATGTCGCGGAACAGGTCGGACAGGCGGGACACGGACACGGTCCAGATCACCGGTTGGTCGCCCGGGTCGGCCGGAGCGCGGGAAGAATGTTTCATGTTTCAAGTGTAATGCATTTCACGGCCGCGTTTCAGTGAAACGCGGCGCGGCGCGGCGGCGTGCGCCGTAAGCCCCCGGTAAGTGGCACCCTGTAGACTGAATCAGCCTCAACAATAAACACCAGGAGACATGACATGGACCAAGACATCGCGCAAATCATCAAGGCGGACCCGAATTACCAGAAATTAGTCAGGACGCGTTCGCGCTACGGCTGGACGCTGACGTGGGCCATGATGATCGTTTACTACGGCTTCATCCTGCTCGTCGCATTCAACAAGGAATTGATGGGCACCCGCATGGGAGAAGGCGTCATGAGCTGGGGGATGCCGATCGGGCTGGCGGTGATCCTGTTCACGATCGTGATCACCGGCGTCTACGTGCGCCGCGCCAACGGCGAATTCGACGAACTGACCGCCGCGATCCGCGAGCGGGCACAGGCATGAGGAGCGCCAACATGACCCGCACCCTGCCCACCCGCGCCGCCGCCCTTGCCTGTGCAGCCCTCGCATCCCTTGCCGCGGGCAGCGCCGCGGCCGCCCCCGTCATCGGCGAGGCCCAGCAGCAACCGACCAACTGGACGGCGATCAGCATGTTCGCCGCCTTCGTCGTCTTCACCCTGTTCATCACCAAGTGGGCGGCCGGCCGCACGCGTTCGGCGTCGGACTTCTACACCGCCGGCGGCGGCATCACCGGCTTCCAGAACGGCCTGGCGATCGCCGGCGACTACATGTCGGCGGCATCCTTCCTCGGCATTTCGGCCGCCGTCTTCCTCGACGGCTATGACGGCCTGATCTACGCGATCGGCTTCCTGGTCGGCTGGCCCGTCATCACCTTCCTGATGGCCGAGCGCCTGCGCAACCTCGGGCGCTTCACCTTCGCCGACGTCGCCGCCTACCGCTTCGCGCAAACGCCGATCCGCCTGTTCGCCGCTTCCGGCACGCTGGTCGTGGTGGCCTTCTACCTGATCGCGCAGATGGTCGGCGCCGGCCAGCTGATCAAGCTGCTGTTCGGCCTCGAGTACTGGATCGCGGTGGTGATCGTCGGCGTGCTGATGATGGTCTACGTGCTGTTCGGCGGCATGACCGCCACCACCTGGGTGCAGATCATCAAGGCCGTGCTGCTGCTGTCGGGCGCTTCCTACATGGCCTTCGCCGTGCTCGCGCAGTTCAACTTCAGCCCCGAGGCGCTGTTCGCCAAGTCGGTCGAAGTGCACGAGAAGGGCGACGCCATCATGGGACCGGGCTCCTTCATCAAGGATCCGATCTCGGCCATTTCCTTCGGCATGGCGCTGATGTTCGGCACCGCCGGCCTGCCGCACATCCTGATGCGCTTCTTCACCGTGCCGAGCGCCAAGGAAGCACGCAAGTCGGTGTTCTGGGCCACAACCTGGATCGGCTACTTTTATATTCTGACCTTCATCATCGGTTTCGGCGCCATCGTGCTGGTCGGCACCAATCCGACGTTCAAGGATGCTGCCGGTAAGCTCCTCGGCGGCAACAACATGGCGGCCGTCCACCTGGCGCAGGCGGTCGGCGGCGACGTGTTCCTCGGCTTTATCTCGGCCGTGGCCTTCGCCACCATCCTGGCGGTGGTGGCCGGCCTGACGCTGTCGGGCGCCTCGGCCGTCTCGCACGACCTGTATGCGACCGTGTTCAAGAAGGGCAAGGCGAGCAGCACCAAGGAACTGCAGGTCTCGCGGTTGACGACGGTGGCGCTGGGCATCATCGCGGTGTTGCTCGGCATCGCATTCGAAAGGCAGAACGTGGCCTTCATGGTGTCGCTGGCCTTCGCGATCGCCGCGTCGGCGAACTTCCCGGTGCTGTTCATGTCCGTGCTGTGGAAGGATTGCACGACGCGCGGCGCGACCATCGGCGGCTTCATCGGCCTGATCACCGCGGTCGTGCTGACGCTGCTGTCGAAATCGGTCTGGACCGACGTGCTCGGCTATGGCGAGGCGCCGTTCCCGTACACCTCGCCGGCCCTGTTCTCGATGTTCGCCGGCTTCGCCAGCATCTGGCTGATTTCGCTGGTCGACAAGAGCCCGCGTGCCCGCCTGGACCGCGCCGGCTTCGAGGCGCAGGAAATGCGTTCGGAAACCGGCATCGGCGCGGCGGTCGCATCAGGACACTGAGCCGGCGCATGCCTGCAAACCCCGCACAGGCTGCGGGGTTTTTTTTGAGCCGCATGTTCACATGTGTTTCAATGCAGGTTTCAGACTGAAACACATACTTTCCGGTGAAACACGAATGACGGGTCAGCCTCAGATCTGGTCAAGTGCCAAGTCACTGAACTGTAAGGGAATGGTCGGTTCCGCACATTCCTTTCGGTAGCTGGCACGCCCCTTGCATAATCTCTGCCATTCCAACGCAAAACCGTAAAGGCCAGGACATGAGTCACTATTCCGCAGGCGCCGCCTTCCGCAAGGCGGTACAAGAAGAATCCCCACTGCAGGTTGTCGGCGCGATCAACGCCAACCACGCATTGCTGGCCAAGCGCGCCGGCTTCAAGGCCATCTACCTGTCCGGCGGCGGCGTCGCAGCCGGCTCGCTCGGCCTGCCGGACCTCGGCATCTCCAACCTCGACGACGTGCTGACCGACGTGCGCCGCATCACCGACGTCTGCGACCTGCCGCTGCTGGTCGACGTCGACACCGGCTTCGGCGCCTCGGCCTTCAATGTCGCGCGCACCGTCAAGTCGATGATCAAGTTCGGCGCCGCCGCCATGCACATCGAAGACCAGGTCGGCGCCAAGCGCTGCGGCCACCGTCCGGGCAAGGAAATCGTGTCCCAGCAGGAGATGGTCGACCGCATCAAGGCCGCCGTGGACGCCCGTACCGACGAGAATTTCGTGATCATGGCGCGCACCGATGCGCTGGCAGTGGAAGGCATCGACGCGGCCATCGAACGCGCCGTGGCCTGCGTCGAAGCCGGCGCCGACATGGTGTTCCCGGAAGCGATGACCGACCTCGGCATGTATTCGCGCTTTGCCAGGGCCGTCGGCGTGCCGATCCTGGCGAACATCACCGAATTCGGCTCGACCCCGCTGTTCACCGTCGACGAGTTGAAAACTGCGGACGTCGGTCTGGTGCTGTATCCGCTGTCGGCCTTCCGCGCCATGAACAAGGCGGCCGAGAACGTCTACACGGCGATCCGCCGCGACGGCACCCAGAAGAACGTGGTCGACACCATGCAGACCCGCGCCGAACTCTACGAGCGCATCAACTACCACGACTTCGAGCAGAAGCTCGACGCACTCTTCGCCGCGCAGAAAACCGTATCGCAGGACAAATAACAGAACCTGATCAGGAGACCAGCATGACCGAACAAGCCCCAGCCTTCAAGCCGAAGAAATCCGTCGCCCTGTCGGGCGTCGCCGCCGGTAACACCGCTCTCTGTTCAGTGGGCAAGTCGGGCAACGACCTGCACTACCGCGGTTACGACATCCTGGACGTGGCCACCTCCTGCGAATTCGAGGAAATCGCCTACCTGCTGGTGCACGGCAAGCTGCCCACCAGCGCCGAACTGAAGGGCTACAAGGCCAAGCTGAAGTCGCTGCGCGGCCTGCCGCAGTCGGTCAAGCTGGCGCTGGAAGCGCTGCCGGCCGGCAGCCACCCGATGGACGTGATGCGTACCGGGGTCTCGGCGCTCGGTTGCGCGCTGCCGGAAAAGGACGACCACAACATCGCCGGCGCGCGCGACATCGCCGACCGCCTGATGGCCTCCTTCGGCTCTATGCTGCTGTACTGGTACCACTACAGCCACAACGGCAAGCGCATCGAAACGCAGACCGACGACGACTCGATCGGCGGCCACTTCCTGCACCTGCTGCACGGCCATGCGCCGAAGGAAGAGTGGGTGCGTGCGATGCACACCTCGCTGATCCTCTATGCCGAGCACGAGTTCAACGCCTCGACCTTTACCGCGCGCGTCATTGCCGGCACCGGTTCCGACATGCACTCGGCCATCACCGGCGCCATCGGCGCGCTGCGCGGCCCGAAGCACGGCGGCGCCAACGAAGTGGCGCTCGAGATCCAGAAGCGCTACGAAAACGCCGACGAAGCCGAAGCCGACATCCGGAATCGCGTGGCAAATAAAGAGGTCGTGATCGGCTTCGGCCACCCGGTGTACACCATTTCCGATCCGCGCAACGTGGTCATCAAGGAAGTCGCGCGCACCCTGTCGCAGGAAGCCGGTTCGATGAAGATGTTCGACATCGCCGAGCGCCTCGAGTCCGTCATGTGGGAAGTGAAAAAAATGTTCCCGAACCTGGACTGGTTCTCGGCCGTGTCGTACCACATGATGGGCGTGCCGACCGCCATGTTCACCCCGCTGTTCGTCATCTCGCGCACTTCGGGCTGGGCCGCGCACGTCATCGAGCAGCGCATCGACAACAAGATCATCCGCCCGAGCGCGAACTACGTCGGTCCCGAAGACCTGGCGTTCGTGCCGATCGCCGATCGAAAGTAATAGAAGCCTGAAATGAACAACGCATACCGCAAACCCCTGCACGGCACCAACCTGCATTACTTCGACGCGCGCGAAGCGGTCGACGCTATTTCCCCGGGCGCGTACGACAAGCTGCCGTACACCTCGCGCGTGCTGGCCGAAAACCTCGTGCGCCGCTGCGAGCCGATGGCCCTGGTGCCGTCGCTGAAGCAGTTGATTGAAAGAAAACGCGACCTCGACTTCCCGTGGTTCCCGGCGCGCGTGGTCTGCCACGACATCCTGGGCCAGACCGCCCTGGTCGACCTGGCCGGCCTGCGCGACGCCATCGCGCTCGAGGGCGGCAACCCGGCCCTGGTCAACCCGGTGGTGCCGACCCAGCTGGTCGTGGACCACTCGCTGGCCGTGGAGTGCGGCGGCTTCGATCCGGATGCGTTCGCGAAGAACCGGGCCATCGAGGACCGCCGCAACGAAGACCGCTTCCACTTCATCGACTGGACCAAGAAGGCTTTCCAGAACGTCGACGTGATCCCGCCGGGGAACGGCATCCTGCACCAGATCAACCTGGAGCGCATGTCGCCGGTCGTGCAGGTCAAGGACGGCATCGCCTTCCCGGACACCCTGGTCGGCACCGATTCGCACACGCCGATGGTCGACGCGCTGGGCGTGATCGCCATCGGCGTCGGCGGCCTGGAAGCGGAAAGCGTCATGCTGGGCCGCGCCTCCTACATGCGCCTGCCGGACATCGTCGGCGTCGAGCTCACCGGCAAGCCGGGCCCGGGCATCACCGCCACCGACGTGGTGCTGGCGCTGACCGAATTCCTGCGCAAGGAAAAAGTCGTCTCGACCTGGCTCGAGTTCTACGGCGAGGGCGCGTCCAACCTGACCCTGGGCGACCGCGCGACCATCTCCAACATGGCACCCGAATTCGGCGCCACCGCCGCGATGTTCTACATCGACGAGCAGACCATCAAGTACCTGAAGCTCACCGGCCGCGAGGACGAGACCGTCAGGCTGGTCGAGCTGTACGCGAAGGAAACCGGCCTGTGGGCGGACAGCTTGACAACCGCCGAGTACGAACGCGTGCTGCGCTTCGACCTGTCCACGGTGGTGCGCAACATCGCCGGACCGTCGAACCCGCACAAGCGGGTGCCGACCTCGGAACTGGCCGCGCGCGGCATCGCAGGCGTCGTGGAAAACGAGCCGGGCCGCATGCCGGACGGCGCCGTCATCATCGCCGCGATCACCAGCTGCACCAACACCAACAATCCGCGCAACATGATCGCCGCCGGCCTGCTGGCGCGTAACGCGAACCGGCGCGGCCTGCTGCGCAAGCCCTGGGTGAAGTCATCGCTGGCGCCGGGTTCGAAAGCCGTGTCGCTGTACCTGGAAGAGGCGGGCCTGATGCCGGAACTGGAGCAACTCGGCTTCGGCGTCGTCGCGTTTGCCTGCACCACGTGTAATGGCATGAGCGGCGCGCTCGACCCCGTGATCCAGCAGGAAATCATCGAGCGCGACCTGTACGCCACCGCCGTCCTGTCGGGCAACCGCAACTTCGACGGCCGCATCCACCCGTATGCGAAGCAGGCCTTCCTGGCCTCGCCGCCGCTGGTGATCGCCTACGCCATCGCCGGCACGATCCGCTTCGACATCGAGAAGGACGTGCTGGGCGTCGACAGCGAAGGCAAGCCGGTCACGCTCGCCGACATCTGGCCGAGCGACGAAGAGATCGACGCCGTCATCGAGCAGAGCGTGAAGCCCGAGCAGTTCCGCAAGGTCTACACGCCGATGTTCGCACGCCAGGTCGAGGAGGGAGAAGCCGTTTCCCCGCTCTACGACTGGCGCCTGATGTCGACCTACATCCGCCGTCCGCCGTACTGGGAAGGCGCGCTGGCCGGTGCCCGTTCGCTGTCGGGCATGCGTCCGCTGGCGGTCCTGGGCGACAACATCACGACCGACCATTTGTCCCCGTCGAATGCCATCATGTTGGACTCCGCCGCCGGCGAATATCTCGCCAGGATGGGCCTGCCGGAAGAGGACTTCAACTCCTACGCGACCCACCGCGGCGACCACCTGACGGCGCAGCGCGCGACCTTCGCCAATCCGACCCTGAAGAACGAGATGGTGCGCGATAGCGCCGGCGCAGTTCGAGCTGGATCTTTGGCACGCATCGAACCCGAAGGACAGGTCACGCGCATGTGGGAAGCGATCGAGACCTACATGGAGCGCAAGCAGCCCCTGATCGTGATCGCCGGCGCCGACTACGGCCAGGGCTCCTCGCGCGACTGGGCGGCCAAGGGCGTGCGCCTAGCGGGCGTGGAAGCGATCGTGGCCGAAGGTTTCGAGCGTATCCACCGCACCAACCTGGTCGGCATGGGCGTGCTGCCGCTGGAATTCGCACCTGGCGTGAACCGCCTGACGCTGGGCATCGACGGCACCGAGACCTTCGACGTGATCGGCGAACGCACCCCGCGCGCGACGCTGACGCTGGTGATCAACCGCCGCGACGGGCAACGTGTCGAGGTGCCGGTCACCTGCCGCCTGGACACGGCCGAAGAGGTGTCGATCTACGAGGCCGGCGGCGTGCTGCAGCGCTTCGCGCAGGACTTCCTGGCGTCGTCGAAAGTCGCGGCGTAAAGGTAGAGGATCCGCGTCGTATCTGCCAACCCGTAGCGTGGGCGGCTTTGCCGCCAGCGACGTCCCTCAACTGGAATCAACAATATGGCACATACCCCTAAAATCAAAATCCCTGCTACCTACATGCGCGGCGGCACCAGCAAAGGCGTCTTCTTCCGCCTCGAAGACCTGCCGGAAGGCGCACGCGTCCCCGGCCCGGTCCGCGACAAGCTCCTGC
>JBBWZO010000175.1:0-20030 GCA_039649125.1 Massilia sp.
GCGTCGTCCAGCAGGTTCTGGTACAGCTCCTGGTTGGCCAGGCCTTGCAGCCATGCCTTCGATTCTCCCCATGCCATCGTCAATTCTCCCCTTGAATGCCGCTGTAGTCCGCGTAGTTGTAGTTCTCTTCCTCTTCCCGCACCTGGTAGCCTTCGCCCCCGGGCGCCGCTGTCTTCTCGCGCGCCTCGACCTGCTTCTGGAACAGCATGTTCATGAACATGTACATCGGCTTGGTCTTGAGCACGAGGGCCCGTGCCGGCTTCTCGGACGAAGCGTTGAAATGCTGGTGCACGCAGTTGTTATGGACGATCGCCACGTCGCCCGCCTGCCAGTCATAGCGGATGCCGTCATGGATTTCGTAGCCGGTGCCGTCCAGGATGTAGAAGGCCGCCTCGTTGACGTGTCCGTGCTTCTGCGACTTGCCGCCAGGCCCGTACTCCTCCAGGTGCAAGTGGAAGTTCTGCGTGATGCCGTCCTTCGGCTCCACGTAGTGGCGGCTGAACGCCTGCGGCCCGTCGACGAACTTGATGTCCGTCGCCTTGCGCACGCGCGGCATGGAGCGCAGCCGCACGAGCTCGTCCTGCAGGTTGTACGGGCCGGCGATGGCACGCACGAACACGCGATTCTTGTTACTGTGGTAAAGCTCTTTTTCGTTGTTCACAGCCACTCCTCCAGGGTTAATTACAGATTATTTTTTGAGCTTGACGATGATTTCCTCGTACAAGCGGGTCCACTTCTCGTTCTCGGTCAGCGAGCCTTCGCGCCGGGCGCCTTCGATCAGGCGCTGGTTGCGGTCCGCGCCCTCGTACTGGGCGATGGCGGCGACGGCGGCCGCATCGGCCGCCCGGGACAGCGGCACGGCCAGCGCCAGCAGAGCCAGGGAAAGGAGGCGCATGCTCAGACTCCGTATTTGTCGAGCTGGTAACGGCGCGGCTTGAGCGTGCGGCACACTTCCCGCACCACCCCCGATTGCGGCAGCGAGATGCCGCAGTCGTCGGCCATCTCGGCCACGATTGCCATGTCGTCCTGGGCCCAGGCCATCGACTGCTCGCCCCAGTTCCCCAGTGCGCCGTTGGTGGCGCTGCTGGTCATCAGGGCTGAGCGCAGGGCATCGACGTTGACCTCGTAGCGCTGCGCCAGCGCCAGGCCCTCGTGGCTGGCCACCAGGCAAGCCCAGAGGATCAGGTTGTTGGCCGCTTTCGACACCTGTGCGGTACCCACGTCGCCGCTATGCACCACGTCCGACGAGTAGGCGCGCAGCACCGGGATCAGGCGTTCGACCACGTCCGCCGGCCCGCCGACGAAGGACAGCAGCGTGCCTTCGTCGGCGGCGCGACCGCCGCGGCAGACGGTCGAGTCGACCACATGCACGGCGTACGAAGCGGCGTACTGCGCCAGTTCCTGCATGGTCTTCGGATGGATCGTGCTCAGCACGGCGATGATGGTTCCCGGCCTGGCCGATTCCAGCAGTCCGCCTGGCGCCTGCAGAAGCTCCCTTACTTCCTTGTCGTAGCCGACGCAGACCAGGATGGCCTCGGATTCCTGCGCCAGCACGCGCTGCTCGACCAGCTCGCCCCTCCGCGCGGCGATGTCCGGTCCGCGCGCCGCATCGCGCTCGCTCACCAGTACGCGGAAGCCTGCACGGCCGAGGTGGCCGACAATCGGCAATCCCATCCGCCCGGCGCCTATCAGTCCTATCGTTTGCATGGAGCCCTCTTACGAAAGTTGTTCAGGTTGGAGTTACGTCACTTGCATTTCGACGGCCGATTGCAGCGGTGCCGCGTGCGGCAGGACCGAGGCGAAGGCGCGTACCCGCTGGGCGGCGGCGTCCAGGCCGGGCGGCGTGCCGCCTTCCTGCACGGCGCGGGCCGCCTTCAGCAGCCGCTGGCGGGTCATGATGATCCCGTTGTCGGTACCGACCAGGTGTTCGCGGGTGCGGTCTTCGATCGGGCCCATGCTTTCCTGGACCGCCGCATCCTGTTCAGCCACGCCCAGCACGCCGCAGAAGGTGCGGCGCTCCTTCTGCGCGACACGGTCGATCAGGTAGTCGTTGTCCTTGTTGGCCAACGGGCGGAAGCCGCCGGGAATGGTCTTGCTGTGGATGCCCCTGCCCGCTTCCATCGCGCCCAGCTCGGCCGCCGTCAGGTCACGCTGCGGGTGGTAGTCGATGCTGAAGGTCCAGGCATGTTCATCGTCGATGGGTACCCAGGCGTGTCCGCCGTAGGGGTTGCCCTCATAGGGCGGGAACAGGTTAAAGCAGGGCATCAGCCACTGCGTGACGCGCCAGTAATAGCGCTCCTCGTCGGCGTTGCGGCGGGTCGCGATGTACAGGCCGCCGGGCGACTCGAGCGGCACGAACACCGGGTGGCGGTCGGCCGCCAGCCACGCCGCGCTGGCCGGGTCGCGCTTGAGCAAGGGATCGTCACCCACCGACATCCGGTGCAGGAAGGTCGAATGGAAGGAATCCAGCCCGCCCTCCATCGCTTGCAGGTAATTGCATTCCTGCAGACGCTTGGAAATGTGGCGCTGGCTCGCGCTTACCGTGGCCCATTCGTACATGGGCAGCTCCGGCTGCAGCTCCGGCGGCCCCATGTAGGTCCACAGGATGCCGCCGCGCTCCACCAGCGGATAGGACTTCAGCTTGATCTTCTTGCAGTAGCCGCTCTCCACCGGCTCGGACGGCACGTCGACGCACTGCCCGCTGGTGTCGTATTTCCAGCCATGGTAGGGGCAGCGCAAACCGTTTTCCTCGTTCCGGCCGAACCACAGCGAGACGCCGCGGTGGGCGCAGAACTCGTCCATCAGGCCCAGCTTGCCGGAGCTGTCGCGGAAAGCGATCATCCGTTCCGACAGCAGCTGCACGCGCACCGGCGGGCAATCCGGTTCCGGCAGTTCGCTGGCCAGCAACGCCGGCAGCCAGTAGCGGCGGAACAGCTCGCCCATCGGCGTGCCTGGTCCGGTCCGGGTCAGCAGTGCGTTTTGTTCCGCATTCATTTCTGGTCTCCTTGGGCCCGTCCGTTCAGGGTGTCGTCGTACAACCTGGTCCATTTCTCGTAGTTGTCCAGCACGCTCACCGGGTCGAGGTAGACCGGCTTGTGCCTGGCCAGCAGCGCCTGGTCGCGCTTGCTGGTCGTCAGGGCCTTGAAGCCGGATACGATGGCCTGGCCCTCGTCGAGCAGGAAGTCGTAGAACAGCGTGGCGGCATGCGGGTGGGCGGCGTGGCGCGCGATGCCGATGCCGTCGGTGTAGGCAACCGCGGGCGACAGCACCACGTAGTCAACCGGCGCGCCGGCGGCCCTGGCCTGCTCCGGCAGGTAGCTGTACACGTTCAGCGCGAGCGGAACCTCGCCTGACACCACCATGTTGTTCAGCAGTGAGTTACCGTTGCGCAGCGACGGCGCGCTGGTGGCGACCAGCTGGCGGAAGAAACGCAGTCCCTTTTCTTCGCCCATTGCCTGTACCATCGTGTAGAACCACTCGGCCTGCTTGGCCTCGATGCCGAGCCGCCCTTTCCAGCGCGGATGCAGCAGGTCGTCGAAGCTGGACGGCACTTCCGCAGGACTAACCTGGCGTGTGTTATATGCTTGCGCGAACAGGTAGACGCGCATGCCGGTCCATTCGCGGTGCGCCGGCAGCGCCGCGGGAATCAGGTCCTGCTGTCTGGGCGACCAGACCGGCTGCAGCAGCTTCTCGCGGTGCAGCGCTTCCATCTCGGGCGCCGGGTTGAGGATGAAATCGGCGTCATGGCGGCCGGCCCTTGCCTCGGTCACCACGCGCTGCAGTACCTTGTTCTTGCCCGAGCGCCAGACCTTTACTTTGATGCCGTGCTTCTTTTCAAACGCCTCGACGAGACGTGCGCTATCCTTCTCGGCCATTGACGTGTACACGTTCAATGTGCCTTCCGCGCGGCCCCCCTTGAGCAGGAGCTGCGCGCGGTCCGGCCCCTGGTAGGCAGGAACCTGCGCTTGCGCCACCCCTGCCGACAGTAGGGATGCAAACAGCCAGCATGCAGCAACTCGGATGCACGTCATGGTAGTTCCTTTGGTCAAAAGGAGGCCCGCGTCCCGCCGTGGTCACGGCGTACGTTGCAAAGAGACGGGGCCGGGGATGGAGGATCAGGCGGCCTGGCGGTACTGCTTATCCTCCGGAATACAGATGCACTTGTACGGATTCATGTACAGGTAGACCTTCGACCCTGTCGGAACATTGAACGAAGGATGTACACGTGCCAGCACGACGCGGTCGGCCACGCGGACCTGGTAGTCCATGTATTCGCCGAGGAAGACCTTGGTATCGACCACCCCCTCGGCGACGTTGTCACCGTCAGGGCGGTCCACGCTCAACTCGACGTCTTCCGGACGTACCGAGATCAGGGCCTGGTCGCCGGCGCGGAAGGACTCGGACGAGGTGACGCACAGCTTGCCGATCGAGGAGTGCACGCGGAAGCGCGACTCGACCGTGCCTTCCGGCGCCTCGATGGTGGCGTCGAGGAAGTTAGTGATGCCGACGAAGTCGGCAACGAACTTGTTGCGCGGGCGTTCGTAAATGTCGCGCGGCGAGCCGCACTGCACGACCCTGCCTGCATTCATGACGGCGATCTCGTGCGACAGTGCCAGTGCCTCGCTCTGGTCGTGCGTCACGTAGATGGTAGTCAGGCCCAGCTCGCGCTGCATGCGCTTGAGCTCGAAGCGCATGCGCTCGCGCAGCTTGGCGTCGAGGTTGGACAGCGGTTCATCGAGCAGCAGCAGCTTCGGCTCCATCACCAGAGCGCGCGCCAGCGCCAGGCGCTGCTGCTGGCCGCCCGACATCTTGGTCGCCTCGCGGTCGGCAAATTGATCGAGGCCGACGGCGTGCAGCACGCGCATGACCCGGGTCTCGGTTTCCTGCTTGCTGTACTTGCGGCTGGAGACATCGAGCGGGAATGCCACGTTCTGGAACACGTTCATGTGCGGCCAGATCGCGTATGACTGGAACACCATGCCGAAGTTGCGCTTGTTCGGTTGAATGAAGACGTTCTTGCCGGACGAGTAAACCGCCACCCCGCCGACTGTGATCTCACCCGACTTCGGCCGCTCCAGGCCGGCGATCGAACGCAGGGTCGTGGTCTTGCCGCAGCCGCTGGGCCCTAGCAAGGTGAACAGTTTACCTTCGGGCACATCGAACGTGACATCCTGGGCCGCCTTGACTACTTCACCCTTGTCGTTTGGATATTCGGTGCACAGATTTTTTACGCTAAGCATGTATGTCTCCTGTTATGGCTCATTGACTGCCTGTTTCCATTCATCTTGACGCCCGCTTGTGCAGGCGGCTGTGGCTTATTCCTTGACGCCGAATTTCTTGCCCAGCATCTGGGCGATCATGACCAGCGTGAACAGCATCATGATGAACATCACGCCGAGCGCCGACAGTTCGACGTACTGCCCGTTTTCCCACAGTTCCCAGATCAGGATCGCGATCACCTCGGTACCTGGGCTGTACAGCAGGATCGACGAGGACAGCTCGCGGACGGAGACGATCACGATGTAGATCCAGCCTGCCAGCAGACCAGGTTTCAGCAGCGGCAGGATGATGCGCCGGAAGGTGGTGCCCCAGGACGCGCCACTCATGGCGGCCGACTCCTCCAGCTCCTTGTGAATCTGCAGCATCGAAGTGGTGTTGTAGCGCAGTCCGTAAGGCAGGAAGCGCGTCACGTAGGCGATGAACAGGATCCACATGGTGCCGTAGATGCCGATATCGAAGTTCAGGTAGAACACCATGATCGCCAGGCCGAGCACCAGTCCCGGGAACACCATCGGCAGCGATGCGAGGTTATCCAGCAGCCAGCGGCCGGGCAGCTTGGTCTTGACCACGATCCAGCAGATCACCGAGGTGACCAGCATGATGATGGTCGCGCTGCCCAGGGCCAGCACCAGGCTGTTCCAGGTGGACGAGGCCAGAGTCGGATAGTCGAGCATGAAGCGGTAGGCATCCAGGGTCAGGTTCTGCATCGCGGCCATCGACGGGACGGCGTAGAACTTCTGCAGCGAAGACCACAGCAGCACCATGAACGGCAGCACCACGATCAGCGCGAAGTAGACAATGAAGATGGTGGCCGTCAGGTAGCGCCATTTGCCCAGGTCCATGGTGCGCGGACGGAAGCCCTTGCCGGTCACGGTGGAGTACTTGCTGCCCTGGCTGGACAGCTTCGACTGGAAGTAGATACCGACCGTGGTGATGAGCAGCAGGGTCACTGCGTAGGACGAAGCCAGGCCGACCTTGCTCGGATACTGGTGGATCGCCTGGTAGATCGACGAGGTGAACACCTGGATGCCGACCGGCAGGCCAAGCAGCGCTGGCACTTCGAATGATTCGATGGCGCGAATGAACAGGATCAGGAAGGTTGCGAAGATCGCTGGCCAGGTCAGCTTGAAGGTGATACGCCATGCAATCTGGCGGATGCTGGCGCCGCTCATCATGGCCGATTCCTCCAGCGACGGGTCCATCGAGCGGAAAGCGGCCGTCATGATCAGGAAGGCCATCGGCGAATAGTGCAGGCCCTCGACCCAAATCATGCCCCACATCGAGTACACGTTGAACAGCACGTAGTCCGTGTTGAACCATTCCTGGAACAGCAGGTTGATGATGCCGATCTTCGGGCTGCCAAGCAGGATCCACGCGACCGTGAACAGGATGCCCGGGATGATCAGCGGGATGATCGAGAGCGCGAAGAACAGCGACTTGAACGGCGTGTTGGTGCGCTCGTTCATCCATGCCAGCGCGGTGCCGGCGATGAAGGCCACTACCGAGGTGCCGGCGGCGAAGGTTACGGAATTGCCCAGCAGGCGCAGCGTCTCGACGCTCGTGTACGCGCTGAGGTAGTTATCGAGGGTGAAAGTGGCGGCCTGGGTGGCGGTCTGCGGCGTGAAGAAGCTTTGCCAGACCAGGAAGAAAAGCGGCATCAGCGCGAGGTAGGCGACCCCGAGTACGCAGATGCCTATGACCAGCCACTTCGCATCGAAGCGCTGCCATAACGAAGGTTTGTCGACATACTTAGCTGATAGCTTTCCTGCTGTTACTTCCATAACCGCGTCTCCTGTTATTGGGTCATCGTCGGCATTCCTGGGCTCTTGGTGGCCTCGATCCGGCTCTTTTCGGAGCGGATCCCGCGTTCCTTTATATGGAACATCGGTTCGCATAGAAATACAGACCAAATTTACCGAGAGCTTTTGTTGATGTCAACAAAAACCGGTTTAGTTACTTGCGTAGATTTCGATATGTGCGCGCCTGTGCGCGTCCCGCGTTTTCGCTGGACGTGACAGCACTGGACGCGGTGTGTTACCGCGTTTTTTCGGGACGTGCGCGGGTCAGTAAACCAGCTTGGCCCTGTGGTAATCCCACACTTTCTGCAACAGGTTCGGCTTCCACAGGTTGCGCCCGATGGCCGCCACCTGTTCCGGCGCCAGTACTGCCGGCGTGCCGATCTGCGAGGCCAGATACTGGCGCTGCGCCGTTTCTTCGAGGTATACCGCGAGCACGAAGGCTTCCAGGATGCCTGCGGCGGCCACCACTGCACCATGCGACTTGAGGACGGCGACGCGGGCATCGCCGAGGACGTCGGCCAGCTCCGCGGCCAGCTGCCGGTTGTTGATCGATGCGGTAGTCGGGAATTCCCGGATCTCGCCGAGCACGGCCGCCTGCATGATCACCGGCTGAACCGGCTTGCCCACCATCCCGAGCAGGGTGGACCACAACGGATGGGTGTGCGCCACCGCGCCGACCTCACGCCGGCGCCGGTATATTTCGGCATGGATGTGGAATTCCATCGGTGCGACCGCATCGCCCTCCACCAGGTTGCCGTCGAAGTCGATGGTGACGATATCGGCCACCGTGAGCGCGCTGCGCACGGACTTGCCGGAATTGATCAACATATGGCGTTCGCCGACACGGGCGCTGACGTGTCCATTGAAATCGATGATGCCCGCCCGCTCCATCATCAGGATGGCATCCACCAGCATCTGCTTCCGTTCCAGAATCTCCAGCATGTCTCCCCCGTTTTCAGCGTTCATGGCCGCTTATTGTTCTGTCCTGGGCCCGCCGTGCTTACTTCCTGTGCGTATGATTGTGCGCATGGTCGTGTCCATGGCCGTGGGCATGCCCATGGCCAGGTCCATGACTGTGGTCGTGGCCATGGGAATGCCCGTGCGTGTGCACATGCGGCCGATACTTGAGGTCGCTGCGCGGCTTGCCGGCCGGCGTGCGCGGATCCTGGCTGAATACCAGCGACTTCACCGTCACCGGCACGGTCTGCGACGGCAGGCGTATGCGTCCCAGGTCGATATAGTCGAAGTCCCACAGCACGATGCCATCGATGACGAGGATCTCGCTGTCCAGCCCCATCTCCTCGTGCATCAGCCGGCCCAGGGTATGGGCCAGGTCGCCGTCCAGGATCAGGTACAGCGGTTTGCGCTGCTCCAGCGTGACGGGCATGGCCGCGACAATGCCGGCTGCAAACGCGGCGATCCGTGCGTACGACGGCGGCCCCGACCAGCGGAATGCCAGCGCCACCTCGGCCTCCCCTTCGACCAGGTCGAAGGCCTTGAAGTGGCTGCGAATGGCGTCGGCCAGGGCCGCGCTGTCGATCTCTGCCCTGCATTCGAAGGCCGGCTGCAATACCTGCAGGTTGCGTCGCGGTAGCAGCTTGCCGGGGCTGGAAATATAGGTCGTGTTCCCGCTCAGCTGCACCGAGTACTCGGAGGCGCCCAGCGCGGTGGCGCGGATGCATTCGCCCGCAGGCAGGAGCGGCCAGCCGAACTTGCCTGCTTCTATCCGGCGCCGCAGCGCCGCGCCGAGCAGCTTGCCCATGTCGCCGAAATGGCGGTCTTCGCGTTCGTACACGTACTCGGCCACGCCGCCGGAGAACATCATGCCTTCGATCTCGCCCAGCGCGGACAAGGGATCGGTCAGGTAGAGCGCATCGACCTGGGGGGTCACGCCTGTTCTCGAGATCGCGGCGACCAGCGCGTCCGCCATCCAGTCGGCCACCTGCTCCATCTGGGCGCTTGACGCATGGCTGCCGATCTCCCACGCAAAGCCGGCCTCGGCGGCGTGGTACTGTCCGGCGGGATCGAGGCGCCTGATCGTGCCCTCGTCATCGACCACCAGCAGGCGGCCGCCGATGTGGATGGCGGCGGTACCGACAACCTTGCCGCCCTCCACTACCGCCAGCTTGGTGGTGCCGCCGCCGATGTCGATATTCAGCAGGCGCTTGCCCAGCGCGTGCGAGGCGCGCGCTGCGCCGGAACCGTAGGCCGCCAGCATCGATTCCATGTGGTGGCCCGCCGTGGCGCAGACGAATTCGCCACCCTGGTCTGCCAGCACGTCGGAAATCGCCTGCGCGTTCTCGCGGCGCAGCGCTTCGCCGGTCAGGATGACGGCGCCGGTATCGATCTTGTCCGGATGCAGGCCGGCATCGTCGTAGGCCTGGTCGATGATGGCGCCGAGCGCGGCTTCATCGATGCGCGCATTGTCCTGGTAAGGCGTGAGCGCGACCGGCGACTGGTACAGAGTCTCGCGCGCCACCACGAAGTAGCGGCTCGACAGGTCTTCGCCCATGCGGCGCAGGCTGATGCGCGAGAAAATCACCTGGGTGCCGGACGAGCCGATGTCGATGCCGACGCTCACCAGCGACACATGGTCCTGCTGCCAGATCGGGTTGTCCTCGAGCGGTCCGAGGGAACTGAAGTCGTCATGGTCGTGGTCATGGTCGGCATCCTCGCCGTCCTCATGCACGTGGTCGTAGTCCTGACCATACAGATGGTCCGCTATCTGGTGTCCCGGCCTTGGGCCGCCTGCCTTATCGTCCGACATGAGCTTGTTCCAAAATTTGATGTTGGGATGTGGGACTGCCTGCCCTGGGTTGTCCAGGACCTCTCAATAGAATGCGTCGTAGTGCACCTGCTCCCCGGGCACGCCGGCCTCGAACAGCATGCGCTGCACCGCCTGCGCCATTGGCGGCGGACCGGCGAAATAGACTTCGTGATCCCGCAAGGAGGCGCCCAGCACCTCCGCCACGAGTTCATGCACGAAGCCGGTGCGGCCGCTCCACGGCGCCGCGTCCGCGTCGGGCATCGAAATGATCGGGTAATACTGGATGCGCTCGCCCCAGCCCGGCAGCTGGGCCAGCATGTCGCTGCCGCAGATGTCGCGCGCGGTGCGCCCGCCGTAGAAGAAGTGCAGCCTGCGCCCGGCCAGCGCAGGATCCGCCGCCAGCCCGCGCGCGATCGAGATCATCGGCGCCAGGCCCGAGCCGCCGGCGATGCAGACGATGTCGCGCCGGTTCGCGGTGCGCAGGTAGGCCAGGCCGTACGGCCCGTCGATCGTCAGCCGGTCGCCGACCTGCAGCTGGTCGAAGATGGCCGTGCTGCCCTTGCCGCCGGGGACGCGGCGGATCTGGAAATGCCAGGTGGCGCCATCCTGGGCGATGTTCGACATCGAGTAGGCGCGTGGACCGTCCACTCCCGCCAGCTGCAGCAGCGCATACTGCCCCGGCAGGAAATCGACCGCCTCGGGCAAGGCGAAGCGCAATTCGCGAATGTCGTGGGTCACGTCGCGCTGGCCAGCCAGCACCGCCTCGAAGCGGCGCGGCACGCAGCCGGTCAGATACTGGTCGCCCACCCTTGCCTTGACGGTGCAGTCGCTCACGGGACGCGACTGGCAGCCCAGCACACGGCCGCGCGCGCGGTCACGCTCGCCAAGGCCGGGAGCCTCGGGCCAGTTCGATTCCACCGCGCCGCTGACCAGCTCGATCTTGCAGGTGCCGCAGCAGCCGACGTTGCATTCGTAGGGAATGCCGATGCCGGCGCGGATGGCGGCGCGCGCGATCGTGTCTCCCGGCGCGCAATCGAAGGCGAGCTGTGAACCGGCTATATTTATCCTATACATGGCGATCCTATTTCCGTGTTGAGCGGATGGACCGGCGCGCGCCGTCGCCTGTCCGTACAGCATCTCCGCTTGTTATAGCCGACCGCCGATCCGGCGATGCGACATTGGTTGGTACCCCAGGCGCCTGGAAATCACTTCCGCACTCTCCACCACTTCCGGGGCATAGCTTTCCAGGATTTTCTTGGTCAGCCGCTGCGATGGTCCCGCCACGCTGATCGCGGCAATGACATTGCCGTAGTGGTCGCGCACCGGCGCCGCGATGCAACGCAGGCCGACCTCGCACTCCTCGTCGTCGATGGCATACCCGCGACTCCTCACCGTGGCCAGTTCCTTCTGGAAAGCCAGCGGATCGGTGATGGTCTTGGGCGTGCGCTCCGGCAGGCCGTAGCCGATGATCGCCTCGGCGACTTCGGGCGACTTAAACGCCAGCAAGACCTTGCCCTCGGCCGTGCAATAGGCCGGCTTGCGCATGCCGACGTCGAGCGTCATGCGGATCGACTTGGTGCTTTCCAGCGTATTGATATAAATGACGCTGGTAGCGCCCAGCACCGTCATGTGGACGGTCTCGCCGGTCTTTTCGCGCAAGGCCATCAATTCCGGCTTTGCCGTGCTCGAGAAGTCCATCTTGCGACGGACCAGCGAACCCAGTTCGAACATCACCAGGCCCAGCCTGTACTTCCCGGTTTCCTCGTTCTGCTCCAGCATGCCGCTATCGGCCAGGGTGCTGGCCAGGCGGTGCACCGAGCTTTTCGGCAGATGCAGGCGCTTGCTCAGTTCGCTGATGCCGATCTCGTATTCGCTATCCGAGAACGACTTGATCAGGCGAATTGCATTGGCGACCGAGGACAAACGGGTTTTTGGCTCATCCTCCTCGGCTGCGACGGCTGGCTCGGTGGATTGGACGCCGGTATCCGATGTGCGTGATTTGCGCATCTTGTTTCCTTTCGATGGTGCGATGTCTTTCGACACGGCGGTTAACAGAGCCGGAAGCATATCAAGAAACCGACTCCGTAAGATCAAACCGCCGGCACCCGACCCAGCCAGTCGCGTGGCATTGATCCATACCTTGGCACTCCTGTTCGAGGTTCACTGCTTCAGCGAGCCCAGCGACGCTGCGCGGACTCAGCGCTTGATGAAATGGTTGTCCCACATCGTTTCCCACTTTTCACGCTCGTCGAGCACGATGCCGGGGCTGATCATGGTGTACGGGAAATTGTTCAGCTCGGTCTTGACCTTGCGGCTGACCGGAATCCGGCCCATCGAATGCAGCAATTGCTGCCCTTCCGGCGACAGCACGTAGTCGGCAAACAGCAGTGCCGCGTTCGGATGTGGCGCATTCCTGGCCAAGGCAATGCCCTGTGGACGGCCGACCACCGGCTCGACCGGATGCCAGTCGACCGGACCGCCGCGCTGCTTGAGCGACTCCACTTCCGAGTTGTAGACCGTCAGCGCGACCGGGACCTCGCCCGCGCCGACCATTTCCGCCAGCAGGATATGACTCTTGCGCACGTCCGGCCGCATCGCCGCCAGCTGTTCGAAGAACTTGGTGCCGCGCTCGCCCCAGTGCTTGACGATCGCCGCCATCCATTCCGAATCGGTGGCTTCGAGGCCGAGCTGGCCCTTCCATTTCGGATTGACGAAGCCGTCGTAGGCGGCCGGCAGGTCGGCACGCTTGACCTTGTTGGTGTTGTAGGCGACGACGAAGAAATTCAGGCGGTCGGCAACCCACAGGCGGTGCGCCGGGAAGGCCGACGGCGGCAGGTCCGCGAAATACGGGCTGTGGAATTCGGACAGCAGTTTTTCGCGCGCGAGCATCTCCACTTCCGGACCGTTGGTTTCGACCACGTCGACCGTATAGCGCCCCGCGCGCCCCTCGGTGACGGCACGCTGGACCACCTTGTCGCTGGTAGCGCGCCACAAGACCACCTTGATGCCGTATTTCTTCTCGAACGCCTTCGCCAGCGGCATCGATTCCTTGCTTGCCAGCGAGGTGTACACGACTACCCTGCCCTCCTTGCGTGCATTCGCGAGGAGGCGCTGGTCACGGTCCACACCACGGTACATGTACACCGCCGCGTTCTTGTCGGCGGTGGACGCCCGCGCCAGGACCGGCTGGGTCCAGGCCATGGCGGCCGAGAAGACGGCCATTCCCGCTGCCAGGCAAAATGCGCGCTTCCGATTGATACTCTTCATCTCTCCTCCGTTTCCACTTGTTCTGCTGTGATGCCGTGCGGCGCTGCCCTGCCATCTGCCGGCGCATTCTCATTCTTTATCCACTGTCCACATCGACTTGCGGTATTTGTTGAGCTTGATTGTAGGACGAATTCCCGCCCTGTGCAATATAATGAAACGATGTTCCTCATATCGGAACAAGATGTCCATCATCATCCTTCAGCCGCCGGCAAAGCCGTCGGTCGCCCCGACCAGCAGGGCGCTCACGCCCGCTTCACAGGAAGCGTGGCCCGCACCCGGCACTATTTCCAGGCGCGCCTCGGGCCAGTGGCGCAGCAGCTCCCAGGCGGTCGATGCCGGTGCCACGGTATCGTGCCGCCCCTGGACGATCACGCCTGGAATGCCCCTCAGCCGGTGTGCATTGGCGATGATCGCTCCCTCCTCCAGGAAGGCCCCATGCCTGAAGTAGTGGGTCTCGATGCGCGCCAGCGCCAGATCGGCGGCTGCATCGACGCGGTCGCGGCACGCGTCGGGCAGTAGCGTGGACAGGGTTTCTTCCCATGCGCACCAGGCACGTGCCGCCAGTGTTTCGACGGCGGCCTCGCCGCAGGTCAGGCGCCGGTGATAGGCCTCGACCATCTGCTCCCGTTCGTCCACCGGGATGGGCGCGAGAAAGCCATGCCACGCTTCCGGAAAAAAATGGCAGGCGCCTTCCCGGTACAGCCAGTCCAGTTCGCGCCGCCGCGCGGTAAATACGCCGCGCAACACCAGCGCGCTGACCCGGTCCGGATGCGCCTCGGCGTAGGCCAGCGCCAGGGTCGCTCCCCACGATCCGCCGAACAGCAGCCAGC
Organism: Massilia sp.; assembly: GCA_039649125.1. Taxonomy (GTDB): domain Bacteria; phylum Pseudomonadota; class Gammaproteobacteria; order Burkholderiales; family Burkholderiaceae_D; genus Telluria. Next base: position 13,944 of record JBBWZO010000175.1, read on the forward strand.
GCGCGATTCCAAGGTGCGCGCGCAGGCGCTCGATGTCGGCCAGCAGGTGGGCGGTGGTGTTGGCGCGCAGCCCGGCATGCGGCCGCGAGCGGCCGCAGCCGCGCTGGTCGAACAGCACGATGCGGTAACGCGCCGGGTCGAAGAAGCGACGGCCGGCGGGCGTGCATCCGCCGCCAGGACCGCCGTGCAGGAACAGCGCCGGCCTGCCTGCGGGGTTGCCGCAGGTTTCCCAGTACACCCGGTGGCCGTCACCGACGTCGAGAAATCCGCTGTCGTAGGGTTCCACCGGCGGATAGCGGCCGTCCGCATGGATCCGCGGTTCGTCGAGCGCCAGGATCATGCGGACACCGGCTCCATGGCCTGCTGTACCGGCCGCCCCAGGGCGGCATTGGCGGGAAACACCAGTGACTTGATCACCACCGGCACCGCGCCCGAAGTATCGAGCAGCGCGCCGATGTCGACGAAATCGAACTCCTTGAGCGTGATGCCGTCGATCGACACGATCGGGTTGCGCAACCCGAGTTCCTCCTTGCAGTGGATGCCGATCAGTCCTCCGATATCGCCTTCGCCGATCAATACCAGCGGCAGCCCGCGCTCGAGCAGCGCCGCCATGCCCTCCATCACCCCGCGGCAGAATGCATCGATGCGGGCGAAGGTGGCCGACTCCTGCCAGCGGTAGCACAAGGCGACGGCACGCTCGCCGTCCTGCAGGTCGGACCGGCGCAACGCCGTGCGCACGGCGGCCGCGATGGCACCGCTGTCGAGAATGTCGTCCGCCAGCGTCAGGACGGGCACGATGACCTGGGCGTTCTTCAGGGGCAGCACCTGGTGCGGCTCCACATAGATGGTGGCGCCGCTCACCTGTATCGTGTACTGCGACGCGCCGACCACGGTCGCGCGGATTCCCTGCTCGGGCTTGTCGATGCGCGGACCCCAGGCCTTTACCCGTTGCAGGATCGCCCGCGCCAGCTGGGGGCCCAGATCGCCATAGGCCTGCGCCTGCAGGCCGTAGATATATTCGGACACGCCGCCCGAGAAGGTGACCACGTCGGGCACGCGCCCGGGCCCCAGCGGATCGATCCTCAGGAGCGAGGCCGCATCCTCGCTGAGCTCGCCGTTGCTGAGGATCTCGAACAGCCGGTCCGCCATGCGCGCCACCATCCGCTCGAGCAGCGCCGGGTCGGGCCGGACGCCCACCTCCAGGCGCAGGCCGACCTCGCCCGCAAAGCGGCGACCCGCCTCCTCGATCCTGCGCACGCGGCCACCGGCATCGAAGGACACGATACGCGCGCCGACGTCGACCGCCGTCATGCCCGCCAGCTCGCCGCCTTCGCAGATGGCGATCTTGGAGGTGCCTCCGCCGATGTCGATGTTCATGACCCGGGCCGCCTCGCGGATCGAGCGCGCTGCGGCGCCCGATCCGAAGGCGGCCAGCGTAGTCTCGAGCGCGTCGCCGGCGCTCACCGAGACGAACTTGCCCGCCTGCGCGGCGAACAGGTCGGCGATGGCGCGCGCATTGCTACGCCGGACCGCGACCCCCGTCAGGATCAGGGCGCCGGTATCGATCCCCTGCGGATCCACCTGCGCCAGCTGGTACTGGCGCTCGATGAAGGCACCGAGTGCGGCGGCGTCGATCGACTGGTCGTCGAGGTAGGGCGTCAGCAGGACTTCGGATTCATGCAGCACTTCGCGCTCCGAAACGATGTAGCGGTTGTCGAGCCGCTCCAGCACGATGCGCGAAAACACCAGATGCGAGGTCGACGAGCCGATATCGACGCCCACGCTCACCAGGCGGATCTCGTCCTCTTCCTCGAGGCTGCGCCTCACGTTGCTAAAGAAAATGCGTCCGCCCTCTTCCCCATTCATGCCGCTCATGGATAGCACCTTATAAGACACTGTTCTTGGAATCGCCATGCGCGCGGCCGCCGCTGCGGCCGCGTACGCCGTCTACTGTTACTTGATGTCCGGCGGCAGGTACCAGTTCGGATCCATGCGGTTGTTCACGCCGTTTTGCCTCAGCTTCGCCTCGTACTCCTGGCGCACGAACGGATCTTCCATCCAGTACGGAATCGCGGTGCCGCCTTCGTTGACGTCGATCGCGGTGTAGTCGGTGTGCTTCTCGCCCGGAGGACCGGGATCGCGCCCCGGGTTGTGCGGCCCGAACCAGGCGGTCAAGCGGAACGGCTCTTCCGATACCGAGAAGTGCTGGTGGTACCAGCGCGCTCCGCCCGGCGCCGCCGTCACCATGCCGCCCGGCTCGTAGTCGAGACGGCGCACCTGGTCGCCGAAGCCGTCACGCCATGGATTCACGCCGAGCCGCTCCGGCCAGGTATAGGTGTAGCCCTTGCCCTTCAGGCAGATCAGGATCGCCGCCGAGGTGTGCGCGTGCGCCTTCGAGTAGCGGCCGTTCTCATGCTGGCCGATCCAGAAGTAGAAGCAGTTGTTGGTCATGAAGGGCTCGACCCGGCGATAGCCCGGCGAGCGGCGGTTGTCCAGCGGCAGATCGCAGTTGGCCGCATCCGGGATCAGATTGGTACGGCGCATGGCCAGGCCGCGCACCGGATCCGGCTCGATCTCGTCGCGCGCCTTGTAGAAATCATCGGCGCTGCTGAATCGGTCATGGAAGATGAAGGGGTTGTTGAAGACGGCATCGAAATTGTTGATCATGTTGATCACATTTGGCGCGGTATTGCCCGCCAGGAGCAGCGCGCTGCTCGAGGTGGCATTCACGATGCGGTACATCGCGTTCATCGGGATCGAGAACAGCGAACCGGCCTGCCACTCGAACACATGCTTCCTCGTGTCGCCCTCCTGCCATACCTCGGTGGTGCCGCGGCCTTCGATCACGAGGAAGATTTCCTCGTACATGTGCTTTTCCACGTTCAGCGCGCCCGCGGGCGGCACTTCGATCACATAGCAGCCCCACTTGCCTTCGGTGCCGTACAGCTGGATGAAGTGTCCGCGGCCGCCGCGACGCTTCCACGGCACCAGCGGCAAATTGCGCACGTTGCTGATACCGATGTCGCGAAACACGGGAATGCCTTCCTGCTCCATGTACGCGTCATAGGGCGTCGGCTGCTTCTTGAATTCGCCGAAGCCGGCCTTCTTGTTGGCTGCGGGTTCGTGCCAGTGTGTCCGGTCTTTATCGTGTGGCATGGTCTCTTCCTATCCTCATGAACAGTTGGCCTCATCCAAGGCATCGTAGAAATCGCTCAGGTTCGCTGCCCGCGCTGGCGGATTGCGAGAGACGCCGCAGTCTCGGGTGTTCCGATATGCGGAACGTCGTTCCTTATACAGGATCGATACTACAAGCGCCAAATTTAAAAGTCAACAAAGCGAATGCGCGGAGCGGGGGAAGGAAGGGCCGGAAGGAAGGGCTGGCCAGGCCGGGAGGCAGGTGGGAGAGCGGGCCGCGAGGCCCGCCGTGCCTTAGCGCGCCGAACAAAACGTTCAGGGCAAGGGATGCGGCCACGCGGCGCGGCGTCGAAGACAGTACGCCTGTACGGCGAGACGCTGCAACGCAGCTATGGAGATTTTGTCAGGCGCGCTCTTAGTCGTCCGCCTTCTTGGGCGCCTGGCCCTTATGGAACAGCTGGGCCCACAGCTGCTCCCATTTCTGCGACTCGTCCAGCACGATGACCGGATCGATCATCTTGTAGGGGAACTTGTTGAGCGAGGTATCGACCGCCAGGCTGGCCGGCACGCGGTTGCGCTCCTTGATCAGCTCTTGTCCCTCGCGCGACAGCATGAAGTCGGTGAACAGCAGCGCGGCGTGCGGGTGCGGCGCATGCTTCGCCACACCGATCGCATTCGGGCGGCCGAAAGTCGGCCCCAGCGGTACCCACTTGACCGGGGCGCCCTTCTTGTTCAGGCGCTCGACATTGTGGTTGTACACGGTGGCGGCAATCGGCAGTTCACCGGCCGACAGCAGCTCGGCCATCAACGTATGCCCGGTACGCATCTGCGGCTGGGTGGCCGCCAGTTTGCGGAAGTAGGCCAGGCCCTCCTTCTCGCCCATGGCCTTGGTGACAGCGGCGAACCAGTCGCTGTCACCCGATTCGATGCCGATCTTTCCGTGCCAGCGCGGATGGAGCAGGTCCTCGTAGGATTTGGGAACGTCCTCAGCCTTGACCAGGTTGGTGTTGTAGCCGAGGACGAAGAAGTTGAAGCGGTCGGCCACGTATTGGCGGTGCGGCGGAAACGCGACGGCCGGAATATCCTTGAAGGCCGGACTGTGGAATTCCGACAGCAGCTTCTCGCGGTACAGCGCTTCCATTTCCGGTCCGTTGGTCTCGATCACGTCAGGCGAGAAGCGCCCGGCGCGCGCTTCGGTGACGGTCCGGTGCAGCACCTTCTCGCTGCCGGCGCGCCACAGCGACACCTTGATTCCGTACTTCTTTTCGAACGCGTCGGTGATGGGCACCGAGTCCTTCAGGTTCAGCGAGGTGTAGATCACCACCGTGCCTTCCTTCTTCGCGCCCTCCAGCAGGCGCTGTTCGCGGTCGGGGCCCTTGTAGTTGTACAGGTCATGGTGCTTGCTCTTGTCCTGGGCCGAGGCGGAACAGGACAATCCGAGCAGGAATGCGAATCCCAGTTTCGCCAGCATGCCGGCGCCGCACATTGCATGAGTCTTCATCCATTGTCTCCTGTGCCTGTCGAGCAGGCAGGTTGTCGATATGAACTGCTGCACTTTTGCTACCTCAAGCCCTTGCTGCGCCTGATCCGGTTTCAACGCTTTTGGGTGATGGTGTCGACCAAGGCCGGCTGGCCGGCCTTGACCCGTTCGATGGCGCGTTTGAGCGCCGCAGCGACATCGCCGCCCTGTTCGATCGGGCCTTCGGCATACCAGCCCATCGACCGTGCCATGGTCGCGAAGTCGGGTGCCGGATCATCCATGTCCATGCCGATGTGGGCCCGTTCCAGCGCGGTGCCGCGCTGCTTTGCCATGCGTATCTGGTGCTCCCAGTCGTTGTAGTAGGCGCGGTTGTTGTACATGACGACCAGCAACGGGATCCTGTGCTTCGCGGCCACCCACAGTGCGCCGGCGTCGAACATCAAGTCGCCGTCCGGTTGGATGTCCACGACCAGCCGGCCCGCATCGCGGTGCGCCAGTGCCACGCCGAGTGAAATGCCGATCTGGGTGGCGGTGCCGAGCGACTTGCCCGGATGGCGGTGCGGCAGGTCGAAGTCCCACAGCTTGCGGGCCCAGTCGTTCAGGGTGCCCGCCGTCAGCACCCAGTCCTCGTCGCGGATGACGTCCCATACCTCACTGGCCAGCCGGGCCGGCGTCATCGGAACCTGATCCCAGTTCTCGCGCGCCTGCGCCGCCCATCTGGCGCGCGCCGCGTGGTGCCTGGCCGCCGTCGTGTCGGCACGCGCGCGCACGCGCGCGGCCAGCGCGGGGTCTGCGCCTACGCGACTTTGTGCAAGCCTGGTCAGCTGCGGAATCGCGAGGGTGGTATCGCCCATGATGCGCAGGTCGGCGTGCAGCAGGCGCTGGTAGTCCATGGCCCAGCTGGACAGTTCGAGATCGCCGAAGCCGATGTCGATCCAGCGCGCGCCCGCCGGCACCAGGCTGACCAGCTCGCGCGTGGTGCTGGTCAGTTCGGTGGTCGGCTTTTCCCAGTCGCGCACGTCGAGGCACAGGATCAGGTCGGCGTCGCGGAACACGTCCTTCACCATGCTCATGTTGAGCGGATGACGGCTCGGGAAGTTCAGCCGGCTGTTGATGTCGAATACCGGGATGCCCAGCGTTTCTGCGAGCTCCACCAGCGTATGGAAGGCCGCGTGTTCGCGCCCGCTGAACTCCGCCATGATGACCGGACGCTCGGCCGCCACCAGCATGTCCATGGCCTTCTCCAGCGCTCCCTGGTCGGGCGCCATCAGGGTCGGCACTGCAGCGGCCGAGGCCGGCGGCAGCGCCACCTTGTGCTCGAGCGGGGCTTCCTGCAGCCAGGCGTCGTAGCACATGTAGATCGGCCCGCGCGGCTCGGTCATCATCACGCCGTAGGCGCGCGCGAACGATTCCGGCACGCCGTCCACCACGGTGGGCTGGTAATCCCATTTGGTGTAATCGCGCACGGCCTG
>JBBWZO010000266.1:0-12522 GCA_039649125.1 Massilia sp.
TCGTCATCGCCTACGAGCGCCTGCACAGCACCAACGGCGAAGGCCTGCACCGCATGGTCGACCCTGCCGATGGCCGGGTTTACACGTATTCGCACTTCGAGCCGGCCGCCGCGCACCAGATGTTCGCCGTCTTCGACCAGCCCGACCTGAAGGCCACCTACCAGGTGACCGCGACCGCCCCCGCCGACTGGCACGTGGTGTCCACAACCCGGGAGACGCGCATCGAGAATGCCGCCGCAGGGACGACGCCGATGCGTCGCTGGGTCTTCCCGGCAACCAAAAAACTGAGCCCGTACAACTTCTCGCTGCACGCGGGTCCCTACAAGGTGTGGGAAGACAAGTCGGGCAAGTACCCGATGCGCCTGTTCGCGCGCCAGTCGGTGGCGGCCCAGGTGACGCCGGAAGACTGGTTCCGCTACACGAAGCAGGGCCTGGTCTTCTTCGACAACTACTTCGGCATCCCTTACCCGTTCGAGAAATACGACCAGTTGCTGGTGCCGGACTTCCTCTACGGCGCCATGGAAAACGCGGGCGCGATCACCTTCGCCGAGGCGCGCTTCCTGCATAAAGCGAAGATGACCGACGCCCAGCGCCATTCGCTCGCCTCCGTCATCATGCACGAGATGGCGCACCAGTGGTTCGGCGACCTGGTCACCATGCAGTGGTGGAACGGCCTGTGGCTGAACGAAAGCTTCGCCTCCTTCATGGGCACGCTCGCCACGGCGGAATCGACCGAATTCAAGGACGCCTGGCAGAACTTCTACTCGACCGGCAAGCAGGCCGCGTACGTGCAGGACCAGAAAGTCACCACGCATCCGATCGAGGTGCCGGTGCCGTCGACCCTGAACGCGTTCGACAACATCGACGCCATCACCTACTCGAAAGGCGCATCGACGCTGGTGCAGCTGCGCCACCTGCTGGGCGCGGAAACCTTCCGCAAGGGCGTGCACAATTACCTGACCAAGTATTCGTACCGGAACGCGAAACTGGACGACTTCATCGGCAGCCTGGGCGAGGCGGCGGGACGCGACCTGTCCGGCTGGACCCGCGAGTGGCTGTACGAGCCGGGCGTGAACACCATCGCCGCCAATTTCAGCTGCGCCAACGGCAAGATCAGCGCCTTCACGCTGCAGCAGAGCGCTGCAAGCCGTGCACTGCCGACGCTGCGCGAACAGCGCGTGCAGGTGGCGACGTTCAAGCTGGACGGCGCCATGACGCCGCTGCAAACGGTGCCGGTGACCTACAAGGGCGCAACCACCCGCGTGCCCGAACTGGTCGGCACGGCCTGCCCGGACCTGGTCTACCCGAACTACCAGGACTGGGGTTTCGTGAAGGTCCAGCTGGACGGGCGCTCGTTCGCGACGGCGCGCGAAAACCTGGCAAAGGTCGACGATGCGCTGCTGCGCACGATGCTGTGGCAGAGCCTGTGGGACGGGGTGCGTGACGGCAAGCTGCCGCTGAACGAATTCATCAAGACCGCACTCGTGAACGCGCCGCAGGAAAAGGACTATACGCTGCTGGGCGACGTGCTCGGCAAGGTCGCCGCCGCCCGCGACTACCTCGACCAGATGGGCACCCGGTCCGCCTGGGCCACGCAGACCCGCGCCGCGCTGGAAGAAATGGCCTGGAACGGCGTGCTCGCGTACAAGGGCAACGACAACTTCCAGCGCCGCTGGTTCGGCAGCTATGTGAGCCTGGCCAGCACGCCGGCCGCGCTCGACCGCCTCGCCGGCATCGTCGACAGCGGCGCGCCGGTGCAAGGCCTGGCCGTCAACCAGGACCTGCGCTGGGCGATCCTCCGCCAGCTCAACCGTTACGACCACCCTGGGAGTGCCGCCCGCATCGATGCCGAACTCAAGCGCGACAATTCCGACGCCGGCCAGGCCGCCGCGCTCGCCGCCACCGTCAGCCGTCCGGACCCGAAGGTGAAGGCCGAGTGGCTGGGAACGGTCGAAAACCTGAAGACCGAGCTGCCGTTCTCGAAGGTGCGCACCGCGATCAACTACCTGTATCCGTCCGGGCAGAACGCGCTGGGCGAACAGACGGCGGCCAAGCGCCTGGCCCAGCTGCCGGCGCTGGACAAGACGGCCGGCCCGGTCTACATGCGCGCCTACGCGAGCGCGCTGATCCCGACGGGCTGCACGCCGGCCAGCGTGAAGCGCCTGGACGCGGCCGTGGCGCAGATGAAGGACCTGTCGGCCGGCACCCGCCGTTCGCTGCTCGATGCGCAGCAGGAAGACGCGCGCTGCGTGAGCATCAGGCAGGCAATGACGGCGCCGAAGTAAGCCGTGCATGGCGTGTCGCTGCCCGGCGCCGCCGCATTGCCCTCCCGCGTGGCCGCTGGCGGTGCCGTAACGCTCGACAGCCATACGGCCGGGGACGGCGTCATCATCTACCGCAAGACCGTCGGCGGCCGCGTACGCTGCCATGCCAGCGGCAGCGTACGCGGTATCGTCAGCGGCATCCCCGGCAGCGCCGGACGCGCGGACAGCCGCACGGCCGGCCCGGTCTCCTGCCCGACCGGGGTGAGCTGGAGGCGTCACTGAGGCGCTACGGTTTTGTGCGCCACGGTTTTGCGCGCTACGGCTTTCCTTCCCTCTCCTTTTGCGTCGTGGATGCGCCTGACGGCGTACACAGCTCGGCCACGCGCCGCCATGCCCCGGTCGCGCCGCAGTCCGTCGGCGGCGACTCCCGCAGCAGCCGGCCGAGATCGAGCGGCGCCAGCTCGTTGACGCGCACGTCGCGCCCGATTGGGATGCACAGGGCGTCGTGCCATGCCGCCGCGTAGGCGCGCGGGGTCGGCAGCGGACCGCGCAGCCTGAGGGCGGCCTCCTCGCACTCGGCGCGGGTCTGGTAGAGCCCGCGCAGGCTGCTGCCCTCGAGCGTGACCTCGAGATGCAGTTGCACGTAGAGCAGCAGGACGATCGTGAACATGCTGCTTTGATGGGGCCGGGCGCGCGGCGGTTCGGTGCGCACGCCTGACCTGGATCAGGCCGGGGTCGCGGTCGGCGCTTAGGCTGGGCGCATCCATGAAAGGACCGCCATGCCCAAACTCGTGACCTGGAACATCCAGTCGGCCCGCACGCCGGCCGGGGGCGCCGACCCCGACCAGCTCATCGCAGCGCTCGACCGTTTTTCCGAATTCGACGTGCTGTGCCTGCAGGAGGTCGCCTGCGGCTTCCAGGCCCGCGACGGCTCGCCCTGCGGCGACCAGTTCGCCGACCTGGCCGCCCGCCTGCCAGGCTACAGCGCCAGCGCCTGTTTTCCGGTCGACACGCACGCTCCCGGCGGCACGCGTTCCCGGCTCGGAACGGCCGTGTTCTCGCGCTATCCCGTGCTGCAGGTGCTGCGCCACTCGCTGCCGTGGCCGGCGGATCCGGAGGTGATGAGCATGCCGCGCGCCGCCCTCGAGGTCACGCTCGACACGCCGGGCGGCCTGCTGCGCGTCGTCTCGGTCCACCTCGAATACTTTTCGCAGCGCCAGCGCAGCGCCCAGGTCGACCGCCTGCGCGAACTGCACCGCGAAGCCGTCCTGCATGCGGCCCGGCCGCGGCCCGGGGTGCTTGACGCCGGCGCGTTTGCCGCCATCCCGCGCGCCGCGTCCGCGGTGTTCATGGGCGACTTCAACATGCTGCCGGATTCGCCGGAATATGCCCGCCTGCTGGCGCCGTTCACGGACGGCACGCCGGCCCTGCGCGACGCCTGGCACCTCGCGCAGCCGGGCCGGCGCCACGCGCCCACCGTCGGGCTGCACGGCGCCGGGCCGGGCGCCGGCACGCCCTTCACCTTCGACTTCGCCTTCGTCAGCACCGACCTCGCAGGCCGCGTGCGCGGCCTGCGGGTCGACGCCGCGGCCGGCGGCTCCGACCACCAGGCCCTGCTGCTCGAACTGGCCTAGGCAGGCTGCCGCTGCCGGGCACGGCCGCGCGGCCTGCACGCCAGCCGTCGAGCGGCTAGAATGGCGGCTTTCCCGCCGTGCGCCGGCGCGGCCCGTTTTCGAAGGAACCGTTTTGACCTGGGATTATCCGCAACCTTTCACGCTTTCCCTCGCGCCCGGCGCCGGGGACATCGATGGACTGAACCACACGAACAACGCCGTCTACGTACGCTGGTGCGAACAGGTCGGCTGGGCCCACTCCGAAGCCCTCGGGCTCGGCATCGAGGACTACCGGCGCCTGGACCGCGCGATGGCGATCCGGCGCGGCGAATACGACTACATCCTGCCCACGCTGCTGGACGAACCCCTGCTGCTGGCGACCTGGCTGGTCGGCGGCGACGGCAAGCTGTCGATGGAGCGCCGCTTCCAGCTGGTGCGCGAAAGCGACGGCGCCACCGTGCTGCGCGGCCGCTGGGAACTGGTCTGCATCGACATCAGCGGCGGCCGTCCGCGCCGCATGCCGCCCGAATTCCTGGCGGCCTACATGCCGCATGTGGTGCCCCAGGCTGTGCCGGGCTAAGCCATGCATGGGCTGGTGCACTACACTTTGCGCCGGATCAAAGGCAAAGTTGAGCGAACCGGGCCGGGCGACGATCACGCCGGGGGACACTAGTAGCGCCTAAGCAAGCGCCCAGGCAAGGCGCACCGTCGACAACAGTACGCGAGTACGGCAAGACGGCGCGCCGCCGCCATCGGTGCTTTGTCAGGCGCTCCCAGTATCAGTCGCCAACAAGGAACGTCATGCCCCACCCAGCCGTTCGCCCTGCCAATCCATTTTTCGCAGCGCTGTTCTGCGCCGTCCTGCTCACGCTCGACGGCTGCCGCCTGCGCGACGGCTCTTCCGAGCAGCTGGTGATCCCCGAGGTCGTGCGCACCAACCTGTATGTCGCGCCCGGCGGCTCCGACGGCAATCCCGGCACCGAGGCCGAACCCTTCCGCACCCTGGCACGGGCCGCGCAGGTGGTCACTCCCGGCACCACGGTCTACGTGGCCCCCGGCCAGTACACCGGAGGCATCCGCACCAACACCAGCGGCACGCTCGAAGCGCGCATCATCTTCCAGTCGACGGAGCGCTGGGGCGCGAAAATCGTCCCGCCGCTCGACTCGAAAACCACCAGTGCCTGGGACAACCGCGGCAACCATGTCGACATCGTCGGCTTTGAAATCGACGGTACCCAGTACCAGAGCGGCACAAAATGGCTGAGCGGCATCTACAACGGCGGCTCGCACAACAGCATCCGCCACAACCATGTGCACCACGTCGGGCTCGACATTCCCTGCGAGAGCGCCGGCGGCGCCGGGATCGGGGTCGACAGCTACTACAAGGGCAAGCACGCCGACGTCATCGGCAACAACGTGCACGACATCGGCCCGGCCGACTGCCGCTACCATCACGGCATCCATGTCAGCACCCAGGCCCAGGTCCGCAACAACCTCGTCTACCGCATATCGGGCGCCGGCATCCACCTGTGGCACGATGCGCAGCGGGTCGAGATCACGGGCAACACGGTCTCCACCTCCGGTTCCGGCATCGTCGTCGGCGGCGGCGACTTCTACAACTCGAAAGGACCGAACGACCACACGGTGGTGGCCAACAACATCGTGTTCGACAACGGGCACGGCATCCTGGAACAGGGAGCGACCGGCCCCAACAACCGCTACGAGCACAACCTGGTCTTCCAGAACGCCGTCAGCGACTGGAACCTCGCGCCGGGGCGCCGGCACATCGGCACGGTGGCCGCCGAACCGGCCTTCGTCGAGTACAGCCGCACCGGCACGCCAGACTTCCGCCTCAGCCCACGCTCGCCGGCCATCGGCAGGGGCGTGGCGGTCGAACCGGAACAGGATTACCAGGGCAAGCCGCGCACCAGGGCCACCGGCTACGACATCGGCGCGTACCAGCACGACACCGCCTCGAAGGCGCAATAGCAGGGGCGAACGCCCGCACCACCGGCACGGACACCGGCGCACCCCAGCGCATCGCCGCCGGCATCGCTCCTGCAGCGTCCCTGCAGCGTCCCGCACCCTCCCGGCATCGGCCGCCCGGTCCGCACGGACCAGCAGTGCCCCCGCCTGCCCCGGTCATGGCGGGCCACGGTGCTGGGCGCGGACGCGTCGCGTCTCCTTCAGTCCGCTACCGGCCCCGTCCTGCCGGGCCAGTCCCTCAGAGGATCTCGTGCAGCCTTTCCAGCGGCCGGCACAGGCGCACGCCCTTGGGCGTGACCACGAACGGGCGGTTCATCAGCACCGGGTGGGCCAGCATGGCGTCCACCAGCTGCGCGTCGGTGGTGCCCGGTGCATCCAGGCCCAGCTCGGCATAGAGGCTTTCCTTGCTGCGGATCGCTTCGCGCGGCGACAGCCCCGAGGCCGCGAACAGGCCCAGCAGTTCCTCGCGCGAGGGCGGCGTGGCGAGGTACTCGACGACGCGCGGTACGTGGCCGGCGTCCTGGATGGCAGCGAGGGCGTTGCGCGACGTACTGCAGCGCGGGTTGTGGTAGATCGTGATGTCCATAATGTCATCCCTTCATGAGAGGCTCGCATGATACGGTTCCGCCGCACAACAGACCAGTTCTTTTCGCTTGTCGCTGTTGCCGTGCCACTATAAAATTCCCGGCTTTGTTTTCCGCAAGGTAAGTTTGACAAGCTTGCGCGAACCACAAGCGACGAACGAGATGGCCGCGATCCGCGGCAAGCGAGATGGAGAAACCATGAGTGACCACCTGCTGCGCCCAGCGGCCCTGCACACCCGGGGTCAACGCACCGCGCTGCGCCTCCTGAACCTGATCGGCTGGAAGCTGCTGTACAAGCCGCTGCCGGGCCCGCACGGCATCGCCGTCGTCTATCCGCACACCTCGAACTGGGACTTTTTCATCGGCCTGCTCGGGAAGTGGGCGCTCGGCCTGCAGTTCCGCTGGCTGGCCAAGGACTCGCTGTTCCGCGGTCCGATGGGCGCCGTCATGCGCTACTGGGGCGGCGTCGCCGTCGACCGCCGGGCACCGATGGGCGCCACCCGCATGCTGGCCGAGCGCATGCTCTCGGAAAAATGGTGCTGGGTCGCGATCACGCCCGAAGGCACGCGCAGCCACCGCCCGCACTGGAAGAGCGGTTTCTACCACCTGGCCATGGCGGCCAGGGTGCCCCTGCTGCTGGTCTACCTCGACTACCGCACCAGGGAAATCGGCGTCGTCGACATCGTGCACCTGAGCGGCGACCAGGAGGCCGACATGGCCGCGATCGCCGGCGTCTACAAGGACCGCCAGGCCCTCTACCCCGAGCACGCCGCGCCGATCAAGCTGGCCCCGCCCCACACCGGCCCGGAACGCCGCAAGCACGCCTGAGTCTGGATCCCCCGCCTGCCGCCTGCCGCCTGGCTCAGGCGCGCAGGCCCTGCCCGCCATGCGCCTGCCGGTCGCGCACGAACAGGGTCTTGTAATAAATGGCCGTCGCGCGCCAGGCCCCGCCTGGCGTCGCGCAATACTCCGGCAATTCGCCCACCCGGGTATAGCCGAGCCGCTGGTACAGCGCCTCGGCGCCGGACCCCGCCTCCGTATCGAGGAACAGCAGTCCGCGCCGCAGCGCCAGCGCCTGCATTTCGGCCGCCGCCATCAATGCGGTCGCGGCGCCGCCGCGGCGCGCGCCGCTGTGCACCAGCAGCTTCTGCACTTCGGCGCGGTTGACGCCGTTCGGCTTGGTGCACAGGTCGAGCTGCACCGTCCCCACCATGACGTGCTCGCGCCAGGCAACCAGAAGGATGCGCGAACCGCTTGCCACCGCCTCGGCCACGTCGCGCCAGTAGGCGTCCGCCGCCGCTTCGCTCAAGGGCATCACGAAACCGACCGATGCGCCGTGCGTCACGGCATCGATCAACAGCCCGCGCAACTGCGCCGCGTGCGCCGCCGCACCGGCGGCATCGAGCATCCGAACCTGCATGTCCTGTTCTCCTTTGGTGTGTTGCCCGGGAGTTTGCAGGAATCATGCCCGCGCTCCGAGGCTTGATCGGCCCGGAAACGCACCAAACCGGTGCGTATCAGGGCAGCCGCACTAAAAAAGCACCCGGGCAGTGCGCGACGCGGCCCTGCGCTCGCCCGGCTGTGGCCGCGCAGCTCCGGTCCCTGCTGCACTGCCGCGCCCGCCGCCGGCCGTGCCGGCAGCCACGCATCCGATCCGAGAGCGGCGCCAGCCCTATTCCGCACGGGTCGCCGGCTCGGCCAGTGCGTCCCAGGCCATGGCGGTGCTGAGGAACAACTGGCCGCCCAGCGTGCCGAGCAGGTCGCTGTGTTTCAGCCGGTCCATCACCGGTCCTTTCACCTCGGCCAGGTGCAGCCGGATTCCGCGCGCGGCCAGCATCACGTTCAGCTCGCCCAGCGCGAACAGCGCCGAGGTGTCGATCGCGTTCACGGCCGACAGCACCAGCACCAGGTGGCGCGTGTCGGGACGCGCCGCCAGTTCGTCCTCGATGCGCTCGTTGACCGCTTCCACATTGCCGAAAAACAGTCCGGCATCAACCCGCAACAGCAGCAGCCCGGGCGCGGTGTCGGCCGTGTAGCGATCGATGTTGCGGAAGTGTTCGGTGCCGGGAATGCGTCCCAGCACGGCGATATGCGGCCGGCTGGCGCGCCAGATCAGGGCGCCCATCGACAAGGCCACGCCGATCACGACGCCGGCTTCGACGCCCAGCCCCACCACCCCGGCGGCGGTGCCGACCAGCGCCGTCGCGTCGGCCCGGTCAAAGCGCCAGCTGGTACTCAGGGTGCTGGTATCGAGCATCCCCATCACGGCCACGATGATGGTGGCGGCCAGCGCCGGCAGCGGCAGCGCGGCCAGCCAGCCGGTCGGCGCGTTCAGCGCCAGCGCCAGCAGCGCGGCCGCGAGCAGGCTGGCCAGCTGGCTGTTGGCGCCGGCGGCGAAATTCACGGCCGAGCGCGACATGCTGCCGGTGACCGGGAAGCCTCCGCTCAGGGCGCTGCCGAGGTTGGCGGCGCCCAGGCCGATCAGTTCGTAATTGCTTTGCAGCTTTTCGGCGCGCTTGAGCGCCAGCGTCTGCGCGCCGGACATGCTGATCAGGAACACCATGAAGCCGATCAGCAGCGCCGGCTGCACCAGCGCCTGCCAGTGGCTGTGCGAGGCCGCCAGGTTCAGCCCCGGCAATCCGGCCGGCACCGGGCCCACGGTGCGCACGCCCAGCGCTTCCAGGCCGAGCAGCGGCACCAGCATCGTCGCGCCCAGCACCACGGCCATCGGCGCCAGCTTGGCACCGATGTCGGCCGCGTTCGGCGACAGGCCGGCGCGCCGCAGCAGCGGCGCCAGCCAGCGGCGCGCCAGCAGCAGGACGGCCAGCGCCCCGAGCCCGAGCAGCGCGCTCGGCAGGTGCACGCTCGAGAACGGGAGCAAGGGGCCGCCCAGCAGCGCCGGCACCTGGCCCCAGGCGATGACGACGGCCGAGCCGATGGTGAAGCCGCTCATCACCGGGCGCGAGAAGAAGTTGGCGATGAAGCCGATGCGCAGCAGGCCGCACGCCAGCAGCACCGCGCCCGAGAGCAGCGCCAGCTGCGCGGCCAGCACCGTGTACAGGGTGCTGCCGGCGCTGGCCAGCGGCGCCAGCGCCGACGCCGTCATCAGCGAGATGATCGCCATCGGCCCCACCGATTGCGTGCTGCTGGTGCCGAACAGGGCATACAGCACCGGCGGCAGGATGCTGGCGTAGAGCCCCACCACCGGCGGCAGCCCGGCCACGAGGGCGTAGGCCATCCCTTGCGGGATCATCATCATGGCCACCACCACGCCGGCGCTGATGTCGCCTGGCAGCATGGCGCGCCGGTAAGTCCTCAGCCAGTGCAGCATATTTTAAAAGTGGTCCGTTACAAAAGCGCAAGGGTAGCATGCGGCGTGGGGCGACCGCTAACGCTGGGCGGCGATCATCCGGGAGCCGGCGGCAGCCCTTGGTTCCTGCAAGCGCATCGCGACCGCGTGCCGGATACGCGTAGGGTGGACGGCTCCACCCTGTACTTGGACATGCGGCAACGCCAGGGCCGTCCACGCGTGCAACGCGTCTTCGAACCGTCGCGGAAGCTCACCTGGTGGTTGAACGCGTGGACGGCAATCGAGCAAACGGCAAGCGCGCCGCCGGGTACAGCCGTCCACCCGACGGGTCTGTTCGCCGTCCTCGCCGGAACGTCAGAGCATCGCCAGTTCCACGCAGTTGCGCCCCGCGCGCTTGGCGCGCGCCAGCGCCGCGTTGGCCCGCACCAGCAGCGAGTCGGCGCTTTCCTGTTCGGCCAGCTGCGCCACGCCCAGGCTGATGGTGACCTGGTCGACGCCGGGCATCGGCAGCGCGGCGATCGCCGAGCGCAGCTTCTCCGCCATCCTGAGGCCGTCGATGGCGCTCGTGTGCGGCGCGATCACCAGGAATTCCTCGCCGCCGGAGCGCACCAGCACGTCGCTGGCGCGCACCAGCTTGTGCGCGGCCTCGGCCACCGTGCGCAGCACCATGTCGCCGACCGGGTGGCCGTAGCGGTCGTTCACGCCCTTGAAGCGGTCGATGTCGAAGGCGATCAGCGCCAGCGGGTGGCCGTAGCGGCGCGCGCGCTTGATCTCCGTTTCCAGCAGCGCTTCGCCGTGGCGGCGGTTCGCTGCCGAGGTCAGCGCGTCGACCGTCGACAGGTGCGTCACATGCACCAGCATCTCCTCGCTTTCGCGGTTCAGGTCGGCTAGGCGCAGCCCGAGCGCGGCCAGGTCGGCCACTTCGGCCAACGCGTCCAGTTCGACCCGCGAAAAGCCGCGTGCGCTCCCGAACGACAGGCAGAGCGAACCGCGCGGCGTACCGGGGCCGCTCGACGGGATCGGCAGGCCCAGCACCATGTTGATGCCCTGCGCGCGCAGCGCGGCGGCCAGCTGTGGCTCGCCCGACTTCTCCGGCGCGTCGAGCAGCGCCACCGTGTTGGCGGCGGCCGCGACCAGGCCGGGGAAGGCGTGGCGCAGCGGCGACTGCAGCAGCCGCTCGCCGCGCCCCAGCACCTGCGCCAGGTTCAGGCCGCGCATGCCGCGCATGCCGTGCTGGGCCTGCAACCGCAGGTCGCCGCCCGGCTGCAGGTGGAACAGCGCGACGTGCGCTACACCCGGCCAGCCGCACAGCGCACGGCACAGGCGCTCGGCCATCGCGTCCAGTTCCTCGCCCTCGCCGAGCGCCGCGTGCACCGCCTGGCGCAGCGCCTGCAGGTCGAGCAGTTCGCGCTCGCGCGGAGTGCCTGGCGGCACCGGCGTCGGCCCGGCCACCAGGCGCGCGGCGACCGCATCCCGCAGGGCTGCCCCGCTCAAGGGCGCGATCGCGTACTCGACCGGGCCGCAGGCCATCAGCGCCGCCAGCCAGCGGGCATTCGCGAAGGGGCACAGCACGAAAACGGGCGCCCCGGCGCGCGCGGCGACCAGCCGTGCGAGGCCATCGTGGTCAAGCCCGGGATCGAAGTGGTCGAGGTCGATGACGAGGAGGTCGGGCTGTTCCCTGTCCAGCGCCTCAAGCACCCTCAGCGCCGCATCGGCACCGTCGGCCAGCGCCAGGTGCGCGAACTGCGCGCCGCAGGCGGCCTCGAACCCGGCGCGACGCCCGGCTGCCGGGTTGACGAACAACCCGGTATAGGTGCCTCGCGGCGGGGCCTGCTGGGGCATGGTTTCCTCCTTGTCATGCACATCGATGTCAAAACGATGCCAATTTTGACACAAATCACCCTGGCCGAACAGGCGCAACAACCTGTGGGCGGCGTACGAAGTGACGCGCTGTGTGTGGAACCGCACCGTCGCGCAGGCCCGCGCGGCCGATACTGGGCCGGTCTCGAACATATGCAGAGGGAAGGAAGCGCAATGGCCAACCAGGACGACGTAGCGAACCACCAGAAAGCAATCCAGAACCGCCAGGACCAGGCGGACGCGAGCGCGGGCGCGCAGGAAGGCGACAAGCCGGTGCAGATCGGCGCCGAGCAGCCGGTGCCGCCGATGCCCTCGCAGCACCTGGCCAAACCCGGCCTGGAAGCGCAAATGGAAATCAAGCCGCGCTACATGGCAGAAGGCTACAAGGGCAGCGGCAAGCTCGAGGGCCAGGTGGCGATCGTCACCGGCGGCGACTCCGGCATCGGGCGCGCGGTCGCGGTGCTGTTCGCGCGCGAAGGCGCCGACGTCGCCGTCCTCTACCTGAACGAACACGAAGACGCCGCCGAAACGCAGCGCTGCATCGAGGCCGAGGGCCGGCGCTGCGTGACGATCGCCGGCGACGTCAAGGACATGGACTTCTGCCAGCAGGCGGTCGACACCGTCGTCGCCCAGTGGGGGCGTCTCGACGTGCTGGTGAATAACGCCGCCTTCCAGGAGCATGCGAACTCGCTGCTCGACATCACCGAAGAGCGCTTCGACGAAACGATGCGCACGAATATCTACGGCTACTTCCACATGGCCAAGGCCGCCCTGCCGCACATGAAGCGCGGCGCCGCGATCGTGAATACCGGTTCGGTGACGGGCCTGAAGGGCTCCAAGCTCCTGCTCGACTATTCGAGCACGAAAGGCGCGATCCACGCCTTCACGATGTCGCTCGCGGCGAA
>JBBWZO010000284.1:0-11791 GCA_039649125.1 Massilia sp.
TGTAGCCGCGGAAATTGTGGGTTTCGCGCAGCGTGCGCGCCACCGCCACCAGTTGCTCCATCGTGTAGTCGCTCGACTGGATGATGCCGGAACTCAGGAACAGCCCGTCGATGTAGTTGCGCAGGTAAAAATCGTGGGTCAGCTTCACCACTTCCGCCACCGAAAAACGTGCGCGCGGCACGTTCGAGGTACGGCGGTTGACGCAGTACTGGCAGTCGTAGACGCAGAAGTTGGTGAGCAGGATTTTCAGCAGCGACACGCAGCGGCCGTCGGGCGTGTAGCTGTGACAGATGCCCATGCCGGTGGTGGCGCCGATGCCGCCGTCATTGCCGTCGGAAGCACGCTTCGGGGCGCCGCTGCTGGCGCAGGAGGCGTCGTACTTGGCGGCGTCCGCCAGGATTTCGAGCTTGTCGGAAAGTTTCATCGGAGTGGAGAAACTGTATGGGCGTACAGTATATACCAGCCACGATATGGCCGGCGCATGGGTGAGGTGGGGGTGCAACAGGTGCCAACCATATTGCCGACGTCAGCAGTATGAGATCATGGGGTGGACTCCCGGGTCCACCCTACACCAGCGGTCCGCCGGCGTTACCAACCGAGGGTTTCTCCGCGAATACGCCCACGCGTTCAACCAGCTCCGGAACCCTCGCGATGCGGGGCTCGGATTACGCCGCTTCCTGACCGAACCCGCACACCTGCGCCAGCTGCTCCGCCGTCATGCGCCCCGCCACCCGCTTCAGGTACGCCCCGGCCGCCGCCACGCCCGCGCCGTCGGCCCGCGCCAGCCACTCGTAGGCGGCCACCAGGTCGCGCAGCGCGCCCTGCCCGGCCGCATACATCACGCCCAGGTTGAACTGCGCCCGCGCATGTCCCTGGCGCGCCGCGCACAGGTACCAGAAGTGGGCCGCCTCGTAATCGCGTTCCACGCCGTGGGCGCTGTCGTAGCGCAGCGCGAGCGCGAACTGGGCCAGCGCGTGGCCGGCGTCGGCCGCCTTGCGGTACCAGCCGGTCGCCTCGACCGGGTCGACCGTCTCGTCGCGGTCGAGCAAGGTGGCGACCATGTGCTGCGCCGGCGCGTAGTCCTGCTCGGCCGCGCGCCGGTACCAGCCCAGCGCGCGCGCGCCATCCTGTTCGACGCCGTTGCCGTTCTCGAAACGCAGGCCGAGGTCGAACTGGGCGCGCAGGTGGCCCTGCTCGGCCGCCCGGGTGGTCCACTCGGCCGCCTGTGCCGGATCGCGCTCGACGCCGCTGCCGGCATCGAACAGTTGCGCCAAGTGGTACTGCGCGGACGGCAGGCCCTGGGCGGCCGCCAGCCGGTACCAACCCGCCGCCCGGACCGGGTCGCACGCGACACCCTGCCCGTGTTCGTAGCGCAGCCCGAGGTTGTCCTGCGCCCCCGCGTGGCCGCGCTCGGCCGCACGGCGGTACCAGCCGAGGGCCGCGGCATCGTCGCGTGGCACCCCATGGCCGCTGTCATGGATCAGCGCGAGGTTGAACTGGGAACTGAGGTGGCCCTGGCTAGCGGCGCGCTCGTACCAGGCGATCGCCTGGCGGCTGTCCTGCGCCAGGTCCTGGCCCTGCCCCTTATCGTAGCGCAGCGCCAGGTTGAACTGGGCCGGCGCATGGCCTTGAGCGGCCGCGCGGCGCAGCCAGTCCAGCGCCTGGGCCGCGTCGCGCGCGACGCCCTGGCCGCTGTCGTAGCGCAAGGCGAGGGCAAACTGGGCGCGCGCATAACCCTGCTCGGCCGCGCGCCGGTACCAATCCAGCGCCGCGGCGAGGTCCTGCGCCACACCTTTCCCGCCTTCGTACATCAGGCCGAGGTTGTGCTGCGCGCCGGGGTCGCCCTGGTTCGCTGCCTGGGTGAACCAGTACAGCGCCTGCCCGATGTCGGCCGGGACGCCCTCGCCCTTCGCATACAGCCAGCCCAGGTTGTACTGGGCCGGGGCATAGCCCTGTTCGGCGGCAAGGCGGTACCAGTCGAGCGCCTGCGCCTGGTCCTGCGCCACGCCCTGTCCCTTCTGGTACATGACGCCGAGGTTGTACTGGGCCTGCTCCATGCCGGCAGCGGCGGCCTTGCTGTACCAGGCGACGGCCAGCGCCTCGTTGCGCGGCACGCCCTGGCCATTCGCGTACATGAAGCCCAGGCTGTGCTGGGCGCTGGCGACGCCGCGCTCGGCCAGGTCTTTGATGCGCAGGAATTCGGCCGTGTGGCGCTCCCCGTGGGCCGGGGACGCGGTCGCGCTGGGCATGCTAAAAATCAGGCCTGCAGCGCGTGTGCCACGGGCCGCACGGCGGCCAGCGCGGCCTCGCCGGCCTGTGCCTGCGCGCGCAGCACGCCAATGAAGTTCGAGAGCGAAATCGGGCGGTGGAACAGGTAGCCCTGCATCGTCTCGCAGCCGTTGGCGCGCAGGTAGTCGGCCTGGGTTTGGGTTTCGACGCCTTCGGCCACCAGGTGCAGGTTCAGCCCGCGCGCGATCGAGATGATCGCCAGGATCACCGGATAGTGGCCGTTGGCGTCATGGATCTCCTGCACGAAGGACTGGTCGATCTTCATCGTGTGGATCGGGAAGCGGTGCAGGTAGGACAGCGACGAGTAGCCGGTGCCGAAATCGTCGATCGCGACCGACACGCCCAGCTGGCACAATTTGTTCAATTGCGCGATCGCGTACTGCGGGTTACGGATGCAGATGTTCTCGGTAATCTCGACCTCGATCTGGCCCGGCGAGATCCCGTAGCGCACCAGCGCGCCGCGCATCTTTTCGAAGAAGTCGCCGCGGTCCAGGTATTGCGGGGACACATTCAGCGACAGGCGCACCGTCTGGCCGCTGGCCAGATTCCACTGCAGCATGTCGCGGCACAGGGCGCCGATCATCCAGTCCGAGATCGGCAGCATCAGGCCGTTCTCTTCCGCAAACGGTAAAAATTCGCCGGCCGACAGCAGGCCGCGGCTCGGGTGGTTCCAGCGCATCAGCGCCTCGGCGCCGACGATGCGCCCGCTGGCGGCGTCGATCTGCGGCTGGTAATACATCTCCAGCTCGTTGTGCTCGAGCGCGCGGCGCAGCGCCTGTTCCAGCGCGATCTTCTGGTGCGACACGTCCAGCATCGAGTCGTGATAAAAACTGTGGCCGTTCTTGCCCAATGCCTTGACCTGGTACATCGCGATGTCGGCATGGCGCAGCAGCTCGTCGATCGATTCGCCGTCGCCCGGGTAGATGGCGATGCCGATCGAGGCCGAAATGTGCACTTCGTGGCCGTCCAGGTCGAACGGACGCTGCAGGCTTTCCAGGAACTTGTCGGCGATGATGCGGGCGTCGTCGCGGTCGCGCAGTTCCGGCAGCACGATCGTGAACTCGTCGCCGCCCTGGCGCGCCAGCGTGTCTCCCTTGCGCAGGCAATCCTTCAGACGCCGCGCCGCCTTCTGCAGCAGCTCGTCGCCCTTCACGTGGCCGAGCGTGTCGTTCACCAGCTTGAAGCGGTCCAGGTCGATGAACATCACCGCCAGTTCGGTCTGTTTTCTCTTGGCCTGGATCACGGCCAGGCCGAGGCGGTCCTTGAACAGGATCCGGTTCGGCAGGTCGGTCAGGATGTCGTGGTAGGCCTGGTAGGAGATCACTTCCTCGGCGCGCTTCCTGTCCGTGATGTCGCGCGCCACGCCATAGGTGCCGAAGAACTCGAGCTTGCGCACCTCGCCGTCGGGCACGTGCATGCCGATCGAGTTCAGCGAGATCGTCATCAGGGTGTTGTTGAAGGTGCGGTCGCCGGCATTGCTCCTGGCGCCGCGGCACTTCAGGCGCAGTTCGACATTGCGCGAGGCGCGCTCGTCGACGCGGCGCTCGTTGAAGACATAGCGCGCGCGCTCCAGGTCTTCGTCGTGCACCAGGATCGAGTAATGCTTGCCGATCAGTTCATCGCGCGTGAATCCCAACAACTGGTACGCGCGGTCGTTCACGAACGTGAAGCGCCCTTCGTGGTTCAGCGTATAGATGATGTCCGGCGAGCTGTCGACCAGGTAGCGGTACATCTTTTCCGAGTTTTCCAGCTGGTTCGCGATGCGCGCGTTGGCGCTGGCCAGGCGGCGCTGCTCGAGCGCGTTGCCGACCGTCTTCAGCAACTCCTCGCGGCTGTAGGGTTTTCTCAGGTAATCGTAGGCGCCGCGTTTCAGGGCGCCGATGGCGGCGTCGATCCCGACCTCGCCGCTCATCACGATCACGTCGGCGCCGACCGCGCGCTCGTTGATGAAGTCCATGATCTCGTGGCCGCCGATATCGGGCAGGCGCAGGTCGAGCAGCACCAGGTCGAAACGGAAGCGCGACAGGTGGGCGATCGCCTCGCTGCCGGAGCTGGCCGTGGTCAGGTGGAAGCCGCGGTCGCGCAGCAGTTCGTAGAGCGAAGCGAGCAGGCGCGGCTCGTCGTCGACAAGCAGCAGGCGTGGCTGCTCTTCGGTGGCCAAATGCACGGCGGGATCGCCACTGGCGCAGAAGTCGTTCATCATGACCTTAAACGAAACCGATGGTGCGCACCGGGATCGCCGGTGCGGGATTGGAGCTGGAGCTGGAGTTCGCGCCGGACCAGGCCGGCAGCAGGATTTCGAATGCGGTGCCGCCGCGGCCGCTGCGGCAGGCGATCTGGCCGCCCAGCTTGTTGACCAGGCCGTGCACGATCGACAGGCCCAGGCCGCGGTGCGCGCCGTCCTTGGTGCTGCGCACGACCGAGAACAGGTTGGCCATCACTTCCGGCGCCAGGCCGGGACCGGTGTCGGTCACGGCCAGTTCCAGGTACAGGGTGCGCTCGCGGTGGACAATCCCGCGGTTGACGATCTCGATGCGCCCGCCGCCGTCGCCGTTGCCACTTCCTCCGAGCGCCTCGACCGCGTTTTTCACCAGGTTCACCAGGATCTGCTTGAGCAGGTCGGCGTCGCCCTCGACCAGGCGCGCCTCCTCGTTCATGCTGGTCACGATCTGCACACCGGGCGGCACGAACTGCGCGGCGCGGAACAGGCGCACGACGTCGTCGACGACTTTCGCCACGTCCAGCGGGCGCGGGCCGGTGTCGAGCGGCTTGATCTCGGCCAGGTTGCCGATCAGCTGGCCGACACGGTCGATTTCCTCGTTCAGCACCGACATTTCGGTGGCGACCGGTTCCTGGCGCGCCAGCTTGCTGTCGAGGACACTCAGGTAGTTCTTGATGATCGACAGCGGATTGTTCACCTCGTGCGCCACCCGGCGCGAGGCTTCGCGGTATTCCTCGGCGACGCTGGCCAGTTGGCGGCGCGCGTTGCCGCGCTCGAACAGCGCCGTTTCCAGGGCGGTCGCGGCCTGCGCGCCGAACGATTGCAGGAAGCGGTCCCGTTTCTGGCAGCCTGCCAGCTGCCACGCGGCCAGGCCGCCCACCATCACGCCCAGGCAGCGTCCGCCCGCCACCAGCGGCAGGCAGACCATGCTGTCGGTGCCGAGCATGCGCAGCAGCTGTTCGTCCAGCAGGCCAAGCGGCTCGGCATCGCGCCGGACCCAGGCCGTGCGCCGCTCCAGCGCGGCCCGGGCGACCTGCCCGCCCTTGTTCAGCGGGATCGAAAATTCCGCAATGCGCGCGCTGGCCCCGCCAGGCGCGCCGACCAGCATTTGCCCGGTCGGGTTCTCCAGCAGGATCACCGTGTTATCGAAATCGAACAGGATGCGCGCCGAGCGCGTCATCGATTCGAGCAGGCCGCTCTCTCCCTGCTGGCGGGCGAAGCTTTGCCCGACTTCGGACACCAGCACCAGGTTGCGCACCTCTTCCGACAAACGCTGCTGGACCGGGTCGAGCGCGGGGGCGGCATGGGCCGGCGGCGCCGGGATGTCGTCGGCGCCGGCGAGATCGATGCCGAGGTGGACCGCGGCCTTGTCGACCTGGCGCGCGCTCGCTGCCAGCATCGCGTCGAGCTCCGACGCATCGATGCCGCACAGGGCCGCGCCCCCGGCCAGGGCCGCGTGGTCGTCCGCGTGACAGGCCATCAGGTGCGCCAGGCGCACGATGCGGATCAGGGGGTGCGCCGCCTCCAGGCGCTCGCTCGTCTCGTGGTGGTACAGCACGGCGTCGGCCAGGAAGGAGTCGAGCTGCCAGCGCTCGACCAGCCAGGCGCCGGCTTCGGCATGGGTGATCTGCAGCGTGCGCTGCTCGACCGCGCACAGGTCCTCGTCGTCGCGCGCGGTGAAGTTGAAGGCGTATTCCTTGGGCGCGGTGGCAAGCAGGGCCAGACGGCCGACGTTGTGCAGCAGGCCGGCCAGATAAGCTTCTTCCAGGTGCGCGTAGTCCATGCGGCGCGCGATGTCGCGTGCCAGCACGGCCGCTGCCAGCGAACGCTTCCAGAACGCGCGCAGGTCGGTGCTGCCGGAATGGGGAAAGCTGCTGAAGGTCTGGAACACCGAGTCGCTGATCACCAGCGTCTTGATCATGTCGGTACCGAGCGCCACCAGCGACTGCTCGAGGTTCACGCCGTGGCCGTTGCGGTGGTAGGCCGAGCTGTTGGCCACGGCCAGCAGCTTGCCGGTCATGCCGGCGTCGTTCGCGATCAGGGCCGCCAGTTCCGGCATGCCCAGGTCGTCCGCCTGCAAGTGCCCGAGCAGCTTGATGAGTATCTGCGGCATTGCCGGCAAGCGGGCAATCAGCAGGCGGTTGCGGATATCCTGGTCTGGTTGGTGCATTGTCTCAAGCGAGGACGCCACTGAACGAAGGGTTGTGGGGTGGCGCGCCCGCCAGGGCTACCACGACATGACATTCATGCAATCTTTGGAACAGGGGACACTGCTTGCGTTTGTTCCAATGTTTAAAAAAGAGGCGTAGCATATATACATTTCTGATTGGGAACAATACTTTCTGTTAAAAGTGTAAGTTTTGCCTTGAAAAGTGATGCTTTTTGCATGAAATTATTGCCACATAGAAACTATGCAGCCCTGCGTCGGGCCGCAGTGATCAACCGTTGCCGTTACGCGCCTTGATCCGGCGGTACTGGCGCGAGGTCAGCCAGAACGCCAGCGCCAGCAGCGCGAAGCCGGCCTGGCCCAGCGCCAGCGCCAGCACCGAATGCGACAGTGCCGGCGCGATCACGCCGGCCACGATCGCACCCAGCAGCGTCGAGACGAAGGACTGGCAGGAGGCGGCGGTGCCGCGGATGTGCGGGAACAGGTCGAGCGCGAGCAGGGTCGCGCCCGGGGCGATGAGCGAACTGCCGAAGGTGAAGAAGAACATCGGCAGCACGGTCCAGGGCAGCGCCGGCGGCAGGAACAGGTGGTAGCCGACGTTGAAGGCGACCGCGCCCAGCATGAACACGAAACCGAATCCGATCTGGCGCGAGAAAGTGGTTTTGCCGGCCATGCGGTTGGCCGCCATCGAGCCGAGGAAGATGCCGCTGACGGTAGGCACGAACAGCCAGGCGAACTGCGACGGACCCAGTCCCAGGTGCTGGGGCAGCAGCACGGGAGAGGCGGTAATGTAGAGGAACAGGCCGGCGAAATTCAGCGCCGTGACGCCCGCCTTCATATGGAACAGGAAGGAACTGAAGATGGCGCCATAGCTTTGCGCCAGGAAGCGCGGATTGAAAGGCTGGCGCTGCTCTTTCGGCACCGTTTCCGGCAGGTGTTTCCAGCACATCCAGCCCAGCACCAGCGTGTAGGCGCACAGCGCGAGGAAGATCGCGCGCCAGTCGAACCAGGTGACGATCCAGCCGCCCAGCACCGGCGCCAGGGCCGGCGCGATCGAGAAGATCATCGTCACCATCGACAGCAGCCGTGCCGCCGGCGCATCGGAATACAGGTCGCGGATGATGGCGCGCCCGACCACGACCCCAGCCCCGGCCGAGACCCCCTGCATGATGCGGAACACCCACAGGTAGTGCACCGTGGAGGCCGCCGCGCAGCCGAAGGTGCCGATCGCGAACACGACCAGGGCGACCAGGATCACGTTGCGCCGCCCGAAGGCGTCCGACAGGGCGCCGTGCCACAGCACCATCCCCGAAAAGGCCAGCATGTAGGCCGTCAGCGTCTGCTGCACTTCCAGGCTGGTGGCGTGCAGGTTCGCCTGGATCTGCGGGAAGGCCGGCAGATACGCATCGATCGAGAACGGCCCCAGCATCGACAGCCCGGCCAGCAGCGTCGCCAGGCCGCCGGCCGAAAGCATCGTGATCTTGTGCGGCGCCGGCAGCGGCACCGGGATGACGGGGTCCTTCGGCAGCTGGTCGGGGTCGGTCGGTGGCAACATCGTCTTTACTTCGCGCTCTGGTTCGGGTCCTGGGGCAAGCCAACTCGGGGTTTAGCCTCTTCCCGGCGGTTGTAGCCGGCCACCATGTCGAAGCGGAACAGGCGGCACTCGAGCGCGCCGTTGAAGAACGGCGTCTTGCGCGCCTCCTTCAGGCGCAGCAGTTTCGGCAGCGACAGGTCGGCCGTGAACAGGAACACGGTCCAGCCGGCGAAGCGCTGCTTGAGCGTGGTGCCCAGCGCCGAATAGAAGCTCACCGCCATTTCGTCCTGCGGCACCGTCGAGTCGCCGCGCACGCCGATCCGTTCGCCGTACGGCGGATTGGTCAGCAGGATGCCCGGCCTGTCCACCGGCGGGCTCACGTGCTGGGCCTCGATCTGCTTCAGCGGCACGTCGAACAGGATGCCCGCAATCTTCAAGTTATGCCGCGTCATCGCGACCATGTCGCCCGAGATGTCGGAGCCGAAGATGGTCGGTTCGCTCGGCAGCGGGTTGGCCTTGATCGCGGCTTTCATTTCCTGCCAGGCCGCGCGGTCGAAGTCGGCGAACTGTTCGAAGGCGAAGCGGCGGCGCGCGCCGGGCGGGATGCCCTGCACCATCTGCGCCGCCTCGATCAGGATCGTGCCCGAGCCGCACATCGGGTCGAACAGGGGCACGCCCGGCTTCCAGCCCGACACGCGCAGCATGCCGGCCGCCAGGTTCTCGCGCAGCGGGGCGTCGCCCGTCTCTTCGCGCCAGCCGCGCTTGAACAGCGCCTCGCCCGAGGTGTCGAGGTAGATGATGAAGTTGCGCTGGTCGAGGAAACCGACGATGCGCATGTCCGGCTCGCGCGTGTCGACCGACGGGCGCTTGCCGAACTGGTCGCGGAAGCGGTCGCAGACCGCGTCCTTGATCTTCAGGGTCGTGAATTCCAGGCTTTTCAGCGGGGACTTGACCGCCGTGACATCGACCCGGATCGTGTGGTTGACGCTGAACCAGTCTTCCCACGGCTGCTCGAGCACGAGGTCGTAGATGTCGTTTTCGTTGAGGTAGCTGCGCTGCCCCATGCGCATCAGGACGCGCGAGGCGATGCGCGAGTGCAGGTTGAGGCGGTAGGCATCGAGCAGCGTGCCCGAGCAGTGCACGCCGCCCGGGACCTGGTTGTGCACCTTCAGCGTGCTGCTGTGCTGCTGGGCGATTTCCGCGATTTCTTCGGCCAGCGCCGCTTCCATGCCGCGTGGGCATGGGCAAAAGTATGAGGTCATGGGGGTACCCTTTGTCCGTTAATAAAAAAGATGAGGCCGAAAGCGCCGGCGCTTTCGGCCACGGTGTTTCAGTATTGTTGCGGTGTCGGCTTGGCGGTTGAGCCACCGATGATCGGATGGTGACGCGTGGAGTCGGGACTCCACCCTACGTACCGCGGCAAATTCACGTTCGCGAATGCTGCCCCGATGAGCTGCGCCGCACTTTAAAACGGCTTCACCACCACCAGGATCACGATCAGCGCCAGCAACACCACCGGCACTTCGTTAAACCAGCGATACCACGTATTGCTGCGCACATTCGCGCCGCGTTCGAATTTTTTCAGGAGCGAGCCACAGGCATGATGGTAGCCGATCGTCAGCACCACCAGCGCCAGCTTCGCATGCAGCCAGCCGCCCTGGATGCCGTATCCCATCCATAGCCAGAGTCCCAGCAGCACCGCCGGCACCGCCAGGATCGTGGTGAACCTGAACAGCCGGCGCGCCATGCCCAGCAGGCGCGCAATGGCGCCCTGGTCGCTCTCCTGCGCCAGGTTCACGAAGATGCGTGGCAGGTAGAACAGGCCGGCGAACCAGGAGGCGATGAAGATGATGTGGAAGGCTTTGATCCAGAGGTACATGCGGTTCCTTGTTGGTTGTTATTGTCAGCCGCGGTTCAGCTGCGTACTTCGCCGTGGCCGAACACGACATATTTCAGGGAGGTCAGTCCTTCCAGCCCAACCGGTCCGCGCGCGTGCAGCTTGTCGTTCGAGATGCCGATCTCGGCGCCCAGGCCATATTCAAAACCGTCGGCAAAGCGCGTCGACGCGTTCACCATCACGGAAGCCGAGTCGACTTCTCGCAGGAAGCGCAGCGCGGCGCTGTAGTCTTCGGTGACGATCGCTTCCGTGTGCTTCGACGAATAGCGGTCGATATGGTCCATCGCCTCGTCGATGTTGGAGACCACCTTTACCGCCAGGACCGGCGCCAGGTATTCGGTGCTCCAGTCTTCTTCCACCGCCGCCGCGAGAAACGGGTAGCCGGCCAGGATTGCCTGCGCTTCGGCGTCGGCGCGCAGCTCGACTTCTTTCGTCTTGTAGAGTTCTGCCAGTTGCGGCAGCACGGTCGGCGCAATCGAACGTGCGACGAGCAGCGTTTCCATCGTGTTGCAGGTGCCGTAGCGATGGCACTTCGCATTGAAGGCAATCGGCAGCGCCTTTGCGATATCGGCCTTGTCGTCGATGTAGACGTGGCAGATGCCGTCCAGGTGCTTGATCATCGGCACCGTCGCTTCCTCGATCAGGCGCGCAATCAGGCCCTTGCCGCCGCGCGGCACGATCACGTCGACGTATTGCGGCATCGTGATCAGGGTGCCGACGGCGGCGCGGTCGACCGTGTCGACCACCTGCACGGCGTCGAGCGGCAGGCCGGCCCTAGTCAGGCCTTCGGTGACCAGCTGCGCCAGCGCCCGGTTGCAGTGGATCGCTTCCGAGCCGCCGCGCAGGATCGCCGCGTTGCCGCTCTTGATGCATAGCCCGGCCGCGTCCACCGTCACATTGGGACGCGCTTCGTAAATGATGCCGATCACGCCGAGCGGCACACGCATCTGCCCGACTTGTATCCCGGTCGGGCGGTATTTCATGTTCGAGATTTCGCCGATGGGATCGGGCAGGGCGATGATTTGTTCCAGGCCTTCGGCCATGGTGGCGATCGCTCGATCCGACAGCGTCAGGCGATCCAGCATCGCCGGGTCGAGGCCGGCCGCCTGCGCCGCGTCCAGATCGCATCGGTTGGCCGCGCGCAGCGCTTCCGCGTCACGCCGGATAGCAGCCGCGATCAGCGCCAACGCCTGGTTTTTCGCCGCGGTATCGGCCTTGGCCATTGCGCGTGAAGCTATGCGGGCGCGCTGACCGACTTGATTCATGTAGTGCTTGATATCCATATTTTGCCAGTACATTGTGTGACTTGAATAACTATACGATGATTCCGATACGGGCGCCGTTTGAAATGCCCGCGCTAACATGACGCATGATGACGGCTAGCGGCCCTGCGCTATTTTCAGCCCGAGCTGCAACAGCGCATCCCATGCATCGCCGGCGTATGCCTTGGCGCGCAAGCCTTTGATCATCTTGTCGATCTGGGCCGCCTGTTGCAGGGCGGATTCCAGCGCCGCTCGTTCAAGTCGGCGTAATGCGGGCGCCATCGAACGTTCACGCGGACCCCAGATCCGGTTTTCCTTCAGGAGCATCGCCAGCGGCCGCCCTTGTTCGACGCCCGATTTTAGCTTCAGCAATATGCGGATTTCTTCGGCGATGGTCCACAGCACCAGCGGCAGCGCTTCG
>JBBWZO010000335.1:0-18459 GCA_039649125.1 Massilia sp.
GTGGAAATGTTCGGGCGCGATGCCGAGCGCATGCTCGACGCGCGCCGCCGCGTGAACCGCCTGCCGCTGGGCGCCGCGGCCCTGGCCGGCACCACCTTCCCGATCGACCGCCTGCGCGTGGCAAAAACCCTCGGCTTCGAGGACGTTTGCCACAACTCGCTCGACGCCGTCTCCGACCGCGATTTCGCGATCGAGTTCACGGCGGCAGCATCGCTGATCATGATGCACGTCTCGCGCATGTCGGAAGAATTGGTCATGTGGATGAGCCCGCGCGTCGGCTTCATCGACATCGCCGACCGCTTCTGCACCGGCTCGTCGATCATGCCGCAAAAGAAGAACCCGGACGTTCCCGAACTGGCGCGCGGCAAGACCGGCCGCGTGTACGGCCACCTCGCCTCCCTGCTGACCCTGATGAAAGGCCAGCCGCTGGCCTACAACAAGGACAACCAGGAAGACAAGGAACCGCTGTTCGACACCGTCGACACCGTGCTCGACACGCTGCGCATCTTCACCGACATGGCCGGCGGCATCACCGTCAAGGCGGACAACATGCGCGCCGCCGCCCTGCAGGGCTACGCCACGGCGACCGACCTGGCCGACTACCTGGTGAAGAAGGGTTTACCGTTCCGCGACGCGCACGAGGCCGTGGCCCATGCGGTGCGCGCCTGCGACGACGCGAAATGCGACCTGTCGGAAATGTCGCTCGAGCGCCTGCGCGAGTTCTCGCCGCTGATCGAGGACGACGTGTTCGCCGTGCTGACGCTGGAAGGTTCCGTTGCCGCGCGCGACCACGTCGGCGGCACCGCGCCGAACCAGGTGCGCAAGGCGATTGAACGGGTGCGCGGCCAGCTTGCGGGTTAAGCAGGAACGCAGGAACGAGCCGGGGTGGACAGTGGTGGCGTGCTGTATCATCCCGCTCCCGCTCCCGCAAACGAAAGCCGCACATGCTGATCATCACCATCAAACAGGGCAAGGAAAAAGCCATACTGAACGGCGACCCGTGGATCTACGTCTCCGCCATCGAGAAGGTCGACGGCAAGCCGCAGGAGCGCAACAAGCCGGGCGCCACGGCGATCGTGCAGTCCTCCGGCCGCCGCTTCCTGGCCCGCGCCGCCTACAACGCCAAGTCGCAGATCGCCGCCCGCATCTGGACCCTGCGCGAGGACGAGCCGGTCGACCACGCGATGATGAAACGGCGCGTGCAGGCCGCCGTGGCGCGCCGCGCCGATGCGCTGCGCACGGCTGACCCGCAGGCGCTGGTGCAGCTGGTCGATGGAGAAAAGGATGGCTTGCCGGGCCTGCTGGTGCACAGCTATGGCGGCGTTGACGGCTACCTGGTCTGCCAGTTCAATGCAGGCGGCGTCGAGATGTGGAAGGTAGCCATCGTCCAGACCCTGCTTGCTGCCACGGGCTGCCGCAACGTCTACGAGCGCTGCGACCAGTTGCTGCGCAAGGGCGAAGGACTGCACGTCCTGTCGCGCGCGCTCGTGGGCGAGGAGCCGCCCCAGCGCCTGATGGTGCGCGACGGCGGCCGGCTGCTGCCGATGGATATCCGTACCGGTTTTACCTATCCGCGCTGATCCCGCACCTCGCACCTGCCGGCGCGGGCGCGTGACACTTCGTCAGCCGTTCCCTTGCGCGCATGCGCCAGGCTTCAGCAACAGGCGCAGGTGCTCGAAATTGACCGGTTTCGTCAGGTGGTGGTCGAAGCCCGCGCTGAAGGCCAGCTCGCGATCCTTTTCCTGTCCCCAGCCGGTCAGGGCGATCAGGCTCATGGCGGCGCCTTCAGTGCGCTGGCGCAGGCGCCTTGCCAGTTCGTAGCCGTTCATGTCCGGCAGGCCGATATCGAGCAGGGCCACCTGCGGCATGAAGCGCGCCGCAAGCTGCAATCCATCCTCGGCGGTATGGGCAACCTGTACCTCGCACCCGAACAGTTCCAATGCCATCGACAGCGTGTCGGCGGCATCCTGGTTGTCGTCGACCACCATGACCCGCAGATCGGCCTGCCCCGGCTGCCCCGGCGCGGCGCCTTGCTGGCGCAACACCGCCCCCGTCAATGGCAGGCGCACGCTGAATTCGCTGCCGTGTCCGAGGCCCGCGCTGTCGGCGCGCACGCTCCCCCCGTGCAATTCGATAATCCCGCGCACCAGCGCCAGGCCGATCCCCAGGCCTCCCTTGGCCCGGTCCAGGGCCGGCTCCAGCTGGGAGAACATGTTGAACACGCTTGCCAGCGCGTCGGCGGGAATGCCGATGCCGTTATCGCGCACCCGGATCTCGGCATGCCCGTCGTCGCACGCCAACGTGACATCGACCTGGCCGCCGTCGGGCGTGTATTTGGCGGCATTCGTCAGGAGGTTCAGGATGACCTGGCTCAGGCGGGTGGGATCGCCCTCGACGACGACAGGCGCCGGCGCGATCGACAGCCGCAACGTGTGTCCGGCCGCCTGCATGAGCGGCTTCACGTCCTGCGCCGCACCGTGCACGAGTGCGGTCAGCTCGACGGCTTCCTTCTGCAGCTGCATGCGTCCCTGGGTGATACGGGACACCTCCATCAGGTCGTCGACCAGGCGGGTCAGGTGCCGCAACTGGCGGTCGAATGCCGACAGCAGGCGCTCGTCGGCGACGCCCTGGAACTTCATTTTCAATACGTCGAGCGCACTGCGCATCGGCGCGAGCGGATTGCGCAGCTCGTGCGACAGCGTCGCCAGGAACTCGTCCTTGCGCCGGTCGGCCGCGGACAGTTGCGCATTGAGCTTTTGTAGTTGCGCTTCGACTCCCTTGCGTGCTTCCAGCGCCGCCTCGGCGGTCTTGCGTGCGGTGAGCAGTTCCCGTTCATAGGAGCGGCGGTCAGCGGCCTTGAACAAGGCCCACTGGTCGAAGGTGCGCTCGCCGCTCTTGAAGCGCATGATGTTGATCAGCATCGGCAAGCGCTCGCCCTGCCGGTTGTGCAGGTCGACCTGGATCTCGGCCACCGAGCCTTTCACCTGCAGGATCGGCACGCAGTGCGTGTGGTAAAACAGGCGTGCGCCGATGGGCAGCATGTCGGCCATGCGTAGTTGGCCGCACAGCTCGTCTTCCGCGTACCCAAGCCAACGGCATGCCGTGGCATTGGCCCTCAGGATCAAGCCGTTGGTATCGCTCAACAATAGAGCGCAGGCTGCCTGTTCGAAGATGACATCACCCGAAGGCAGTGCTTGATTCATTGAAGTCAACGCAGCGTGTGCGCGAGGAAGGCATCGATGGCACGCGAGCTCTCGGTCGGCGCGCTCATGTGCGGGCAATGGCCGACGTTCTCGATCACGTGCAGCGTGCTGTTCGGCAGGTGACGATGCAGGTAATCGCCCACGGTACGCGGCGCGATCAGGTCATCGCTGCATTGGAGGATGAGCGCCGGCACCTTCGAGTGCGCCAGATCGGCACGGTGATCGGAAAGGAAGGTAACACGGGCGAAATGCTTGGCGATGTCGGGGTCGTTGCGGCAAAAGCGATCCTGCAGTTCCGCACTCAGGTCCGAACGGCCCGGCGCGCCCATGATGACCGGGGCCAGGCTGCTGGACCAGCCCAGGTAGTTCGCATCCAGCGTCTCGAGCAGCTCGTCGATGTCCTCGCGCGCGAAGCCGCCGATGTAGTCGCCATCGTTGATGTAGCAGGGCGATGGCCCGACCATCACCTGGGCCGCAAAACGCTCGGGCGCCTTGATCGTGGCCAGCAGCCCGATCATGGTGCTCACGGAATGGCCGACGAAGACGACAGGTCCCGTGGCGCACTCATCGAGGATTTCAAGCAGGTCATCGGCATACCCGTGCAGGCTGCCGTATTTGGTCCGGTCGTAGGCGCCGAGGTCGGAGCCGCCGCTGCCGACCAGGTCGAATGCGATCGTCCGGAAACGCTCGCCGAAGGCAGGAGCGAGGAAGCGCCACATGGTCTGGTCGCACCCGAAACCATGTGCGAACACCATCGTCGCGGCCCCGTTGCCGTCGACACGAACATTATTTCTGGAGATAACGGACATGTGTGACTTTCCGGAAAGAGGACGCAACTAATTGTTTAACAATCGATTGTACCGTGAAACGGATGAAAACATGCTTGCCACACCTCTGGCCTGCGTTCCCCGGCGCAGGCAGGACGCGCCGGCCGGGAACGGGCGTGCCAGTCCCCCGCGCACTGTTGAAAGCAGCACAGACCGGACGCATCCGCCTGGCTAGAATCCCTGCACCACCTCAGCGCAGGGACACCAGATGCAACGCTACAAAAACCTGAGCGGCGACTCCGGCGTCGTCGCCTACGAGATCGGCGACCGTTCGATCACGGTCCGCTTTACGGGCGGCGACCGTTATCTCTACACCGACCAGAGCGCCGGCGCGGAAAATATCGCCGAGATGCAGAGGCTGGCCACGCTCGGCAGCGGCCTGTCGAGCTTCATCAGCCAGGTGATCCGCGACCGCTACGAGCGCAAGCTGGACTAGGGCTGCTGTCGTTCGCTCCCGTCCTGCCCGTTACGCGCGGGCCGGCTATACTCGTTCGCCCATTCCTTTCTAAAATAGAACCCGTTCCGTGACGCCTACTTCCCTGCCCGACCGCGCCTTCGCCGCCTTCCTGTTCGACATGGACGGCACCATCCTTACCTCGATCAAGGCCGCCGAGCGCGTCTGGGCCGCCTGGGCGGCCGAGCAGGGGCTCGATGTCGCGGCCTTCCTGCCTACCATCCACGGCAAGCGCACCGAGGAAACCATCCGCAATTTAAACCTGCCGGGTGTCGATCCGGTGGCGGAAGCGGCGCGCATCACGCACGCCGAGATCGAGGACGTGGCCGGCATCGAGGCGATCGCCGGCGCGGCCGCTTTTTTGGCCAGCCTGCCGTCCGATCGCTGGGCCATCGTCACCTCGGCGCCGCGGGCGCTGGCCGAGGCGAGAATCGCGGCGGCCGGGCTGCCCCTGCCGGAGGTACTGGTGGCAGCCGAGGATGTCGAACGCGGCAAGCCGGCTCCCGATCCCTTCCTGCTGGGCGCGCGCCGGCTGGGCGTGGCGCCGGCCGACTGCCTGGTGTTCGAGGATACGCTGGCGGGGCTGCAGTCGGCGGCGGCGGCCGGGATGGCGAGCATCGTCGTGACGATGACGCATACGCATACGCATCCGATCGAGACCGAGGTTCTCGGCGTGCGGGACTATGCGGAGCTGCGGGTGGCGCGCACGGCGGAGGGATCGTTGCGCGTGGCAAGTATTGGTGCCACAGCAGAATGAGCAGGCGTAGCCGGACTGCGCTCGGCTGTTCGATACGCACAAGGAATACCGCGTGGGGTCATTGAGGCCGGGGGCCTCGATGACAGTGCCCACCCTACGTTACCGCACCTTGTAAATCAGCCGCGTTCTTCCGGATGCGTATCCGCGCGGTACACGCGCTGTCCGATCGTGTGTTCCTCGACATCCGGATGGCCGGCCGGGACTGGCGTGCTACCCCGCTTCGGATAAGGCGTGCCGTCCTTGTGCGTATAGCTGCCGGTGGCGCCGTCGTACATCAGGTCGATGTCGGGATAGGTGGCGCGATCTTCGGGCACGTTCGGGCCGACCGCCAGGAACAGCGCATTGCCCCAGCCGCGGTTGACCAGGTGGTGGCCGTTCGGCCGCCCCGCGGGAAAGGCCGCGCAGTCGCCGGCGCGCATCAGCGTTTCGCCTTCGTCGGTGATGAGCACCAGCTCGCCGGAGACAACCATGACGAATTCGTCCTCGTGGGTATGCCAGTGCCGCTGGGAGGACGCGGCGCCCGGCTTGAGTTCGACCAGGTTGACGCCGAACTGGGTCAGGCCGCCGGCCTCGCCCAGCGCCTGCCGGCTGCGCCCATTGACCGCCTCGGCGAAGGGATCGGGGTAACCGGTGCCGGTCACTACGGGAATACTGCTCAGGTCTAACCGCGACATACACGCTCCATGACAATTGACGACGAGAAATGAAGACGAAGGCAGGGGCACCAGCGGCCCAATGCCCCATTATGCACGTCTTGTACCCGGGCAGGCTGTCGTGCTGGCGCGTGCCCGCCTGCCGCGTCAATGAGAGGTCCGCGCAGGCCTTCAGGCGCTCGCACCCAGCGGCCACGCCACCGCTGGAGCAGCCCGACATCCCGTCAATGAAAAACGGCGCCCGCAGCGCCGTCCTTCATGAAGCTACCGAAACCAGCCGCTTGTCGGCTTAGAGCGCCTAACAATTCCCCCGATGGCTGCGTTGCATCGTCTCGCCGTACTAACGTACTGTCTTCGCGGTCCGCCGCTGCGGCGATGCGCCTTGCCCTCGGGGTTTTGTCAGATGCTCTTATGCCTTGTTGCGGCGGCGGCGCAGGCCGGCCAGGCACAGGCCGAACAGGGCGATCGAACCTGGTTCCGGCACGGCGTTCCAGCCGATGGTGTCGTACATCTGGATGTCGAGCTTCGAGATGCCCAAGTCTTCGTCACGGGCGGCCGGCCTCCTATTAGCAAGTTTCAGACAAGAAACTCAAACCATTGTTTCTGAGGGGAATATTCTTTCCTTTCTACAATTTTCATACAAGAATGTAAGCTTTTTCGACAGGAATATCACGAATGCATACCCGTACACGCTTTCGACGCGTGCAGGGTGTGCGGTGAAACGGGACAGGCGGGAGGAGGGGCCGCGGCGAACGCGCGGCGGGGGAAGGCAGGGGCCGCATGGCACGGCCCCGTGCCCTTATCGGATTACTGGGTTTGGCTGCGCTTTTGCACCAGTGTCAGGATGTCGTAGCTGGCCACCAACTCGTCGTTCTGGTTGGTCACCTGCACGTCCCAAGCCACCACGCCCTGGCCGCGTCCCTGTTCGTCGGTCCGGTTGCGGTCGACCTTGCGCTTGCAGGTAAGCCGTGCGCGGATGGTGTCGCCGATCGCCACCGGCGCCACGAAACGCAGGTTGTCCAGGCCATAGTTGGCCAGCACCGGTCCCGGCGCCGGCGACACAAACAGGCCGGCCGCCGCCGACAGCACGAAGTAACCGTGGGCGATGCGCTTGCCGAACTGGGTGTCCTTCGCCGCGATCTCGTCGAAGTGCATATAAAAATAGTCGCCCGAGACACCGCCGAAATTGACGATGTCGGCTTCGCTCACCGTGCGGCGGTGGGTCAGCAGCGAGTGGCCGATTTCCAGGTCCTCGAACCAGCGGCGGAACGGGTGCACCTCGGTTTCCTTCACCGCGCCGCCGCGCACGTACTCTCCGGTGACGGCGGTCAGCATCGTCGGCGAGCCCTGCACCGCCGCGCGCTGCAGGAAGTGTTTTACCGCCCGAATCCCGCCCAGCTCCTCGCCGCCGCCGGCACGTCCCGGGCCGCCGTGCTTCAGCTGCGGTAGCGGCGAACCGTGGCCGGTCGAGTCGACCGCGGCTTCCCGGTCCAGGATCAGCACGCGCCCGTGCGAGGCGGCCGCCACCGGCACCGCGTGGGCCGCGATCGCCGGATCCCTGGTGGCCAGGGTGGTGACCAGGCTGCCCTTGCCCAGTGCGGCCAGGTGCAGCGCCTCGTCGATGTCGCGGTAGGTCATCATCGTGCTGACCGGGCCGAAAGCCTCGATGTCGTGCACGGCGGCGTTGGTCGCCGCGTCACGGCACAGCAGCAGGGTCGGCGAGAAGAAGGCGCCGCTGGCGCAGTTTTCTCCGACCGGATTGAAACCGTGGTGGGCGCCGAAGAGGACTTCGTTGCCGCGTGCGAGCATCTCGACGCGCTCGCTGACGTCGCGATGCTGGTCCATCGAGGCCAGCGCGCCCATGCGCACCCCTTCCATCTTCGGGTTGCCGACCACGATTTTAGAAAGCCGCTCGCGCAGGCGCTCGCCCAGTGCGTCGACGTGCTGTTCGGGCACGATGATGCGGCGGATCGCCGTGCACTTCTGGCCGGCCTTACCCGTCATCTCGCGCGCCACTTCCTTGACGAACAGGTCGAACTCGGGGTCGTCCGGCGTCACGTCCGGCGCCAGGATCGCGGCATTCAGCGAATCGGCTTCGGCCGTGAACGGGACCGATTCGCGCAGCAGGTTCGGGTTGGCGCGCAGCTTCATCGCCGTGTCGGCCGAACCGGTGAAGGTCACCGAATCGAAACCGGTGAGGCGGTCGAGCAGATTGCCGGTCGAGCCGATGACGAGCTGCAGCGCGCCTTCCGGCAGCAGCTTCGACTCATGCATCATCTTGACGAGCGCGTGCGTGAGGTAGCTGGTGGCGGTGGCCGGCTTGCCGATGCAGGGCATGGCGGCGAGAAAACTCGGCGCGAATTTCTCCAGCAGGCCCCAGATCGGGAAGTTGAAGGCGTTGATGTGCACCGCCAGGCCGCCGCGTGGCACCAGGATGTGGCTGCCAGCGAAGCCGCCGCGCTTGCCCAGCGCCATGGCCGGGCCTTCGTGCAGCACGTTCGACGAGGGCAGCTCGCGCGAACCCATGCTGGCATAGGCGAACAGGGTGCCGATGCCGCCTTCGACGTCGACCCAGCTGTCCTGGCGCGTGGCGCCGGTCAGGTGCGAGATCTCGTACAACTCTTCCTTCCGCTCCATCAGGTACAGGGCGAGCGCCTTCAGGCGCTGGGCGCGCTTCTGGAAGTCGAGTTGCATCAGACCGGAGACGCCGGTCTTGCGGGCGTAGGTGACGGCTTCGTCGAAATCGATTTTCTCGGCGTGGGTGTGATAGACCAGCTGGCCGTCGAGCGCGCTGTGCAGCGGCGTGTGGGCTTCCTGGCCGATCCAGCGGCCGCCGATCCAGCTTTGCAGGGTGCTTGCTTGTGCCATGTTTTTTGTCTCCTCAGGAATGCTGTATAAACCGGGGGCTGCCTCACGCGGTCGGGTCAATCAACGCCGCAAACGCGTGGACTCGGGAGTCCACCCTACGTACGGTTAGACTATTTTTTGGGGGTGTGGCCGCCGGTTGAGCTGAAATTGAAGGCGGGGCGGTTTGGCTCGATTTCGGTGAAGGCGTCTACCTCGCGCATCGTGTTGAGGGAGCGCGTGGTGAGCTGGTGGTACTGGCTCGTGCCGAAACTCTTCCACTTGATTTCTTCCTCTGTCAGCTCGCGCATCACGCGGGCCGGGGTGCCCATCACCATGCTGCGAGGCGCGATCACCATCCCGGCCTTTACAAAACTCATCGCGGCGACGATGGATTCCTCGCCGACGACGGCGCCGTCCATCACCACCGCGTTCATGCCGATCATCGCGTTGCGCCCCACGCGGCAGCCGTGCAGCACGGCGCCGTGGCCGATGTGGCCGTCGACCTCGATCACGGTTTCGCCATGTTCAAAACCGTGCATCACGCAGCTGTCCTGCACGTTGGCGCCCTCTTCCAGCACCAGGCGGCCGAAGTCGCCGCGCAGCGAGGCCAGCGGGCCGATGTAGCAGCGCGGGCCGACGATGACGTCGCCGATCAGCACCGCCGTCGGGTGCACGTAGCTGCTCGGGTGCACCACCGGGCGCACGCCGTCGATTTCGTAGACTTTCACCATGCCGGTTTCCTTATACGCGTTCGATGATCAGGGCGATGCCCTGGCCGACGCCGATGCACATCGTGCACAACGCGTAGCGCCCGCCAGTGCGCTGCAGCTGGTACACGGCCGCGGTGACCAGGCGCGCCCGAGGCGCCGAGCGGGTGGCCCAGCGCGATGGCGCCGCCGTTCGGGTTCACGTGCTCGGCGTCGTCGGGCAGGCCCAGGTCGCGCAGCACGGCCAGGCTTTGCGAAGCGAAGGCTTCGTTCAGTTCGATCACGTCCATCTGGCCGATGGAGAGTCCCGTCTGCGCCAGCACCTTTTTGGTGGCCGGCGACGGCCCGAAGCCCATGATGCGCGGCGCCAGGCCCGCGGTGGCCATGCCGACGATGCGGGCTTTCGGCGTCAGGCCGAAGCGGTCCGCCGCTGCGCCGGAGGCGATCAGCAGGGCGCAGGCGCCGTCGTTCACGCCCGAGGCATTGCCGGCGGTGACCGACCCGCTTGGTTCGACCACGCCTTTCAGTTTGGCCGGCGCCTCGACGGTGGTGTCCGGGCGCGGATGCTCGTCGGTGTCGAACACGCGCGAATCACCTTTGGATGCGCCCTTTTTCGAGTGCAGCGTCACGTGCGCGATCTCGTCGCGGAACAGCCCGGCGGCGTTCGCGCGCGCCCAGCGCTGCTGGCTGCGGATCGCGAAGGCGTCCTGGTCGGCGCGGGCGACATGAAAATCGCGCGCGACGTTTTCCGCCGTCTCCGGCATCGAGTCGATGCCGTATTTCGCCTTCATCAGCGGATTGACGAAGCGCCAGCCGATCGTCGTGGCCTCGATTTTTGCCGCGCGCGAGAAGGCGGAATCGGCCTTGCCCATCACGAAAGGCGCGCGCGTCATGCTTTCCGAGCCGCCGGCGATGATCAGGTTCGCCTCGCCGGCGCGGATCGCACGCCCGGCCAGGCCCACGGCGTCCAGGCTGGAGCCGCACAGGCGGTTGATGGTGTTGCCCGGCACCTCGGGCGGCAGGCCGGCCAGCAGGCCCGCCATGTGGCCGACGTTGCGGTTGTCTTCGCCGGCCTGGTTGGCGCAGCCCCAGTACAGGTCGTCGACCATGGCCCAGTCGACGCCCTTGTTGCGCTCGATGAGCGCGGAGATCGGCAGCGCGGCCAGGTCGTCGGCACGCACGGAAGCGAGCGCGCCGCCGTAGCGGCCGAAGGGGGTGCGGATGGCGTCGCAGATGAATGCGTCGATCATTGTTCAGTCTCCTCGTCGGTATCCTGGTGCGCTTCTTGGTGCGCTTCTTGGTGCGCTTATTTTGGGCGCTTGTCGACCACGCGCCGGGCCTTGCCGGTCAGGGTGCGCTCGATGCCCATCGGCGGCGTCAGGCTCACTTTCGTGCTCACGCCGACATAGGTTTTGATGCAGTGCTGCAGCTCGCGGCACAGCGCATCGACGGTGTCCGGCGGCAGTCCGGCTTCCTTCAGTTCGCCGAACACTTCCAGCGTGTCGAGGTAGCCCTCGCGGTTGACCAGCAGCTGGTACTGCGGCGCCAGCGCCGGCATCTTTAAAATCAGTTCTTCGATCTGGCTCGGGAACACGTTCACGCCACGAATGATCAGCATGTCGTCCGTGCGGCCGCTGATGCGGCCCATGCGCCGCATCGAACGCGAGGTCGGCGGCAGCAAGCGGGTCAGGTCGCGCGTGCGGTAGCGGATGATCGGCAGCGCCTCTTTCGACAGCGAGGTGAACACCAGTTCGCCCTCTTCGCCGTCGGGCAGCACCTCGCCCGTGTCCGGGTCGATGATCTCGGGATAAAAGTGATCCTCCCAGATGACCGGGCCGTCCTTGCTCTCGATGCATTCGCTGGCCACGCCCGGCCCCATCACTTCCGACAGGCCGTAGATGTCGACCGCGTCGATGCCGGCCTCGCGCTCGATGGTGCGGCGCATTTCATTGGTCCAGGGTTCGGCCCCGAAGATGCCGACCTTCAGCGAGGACGCCGCCGGGTCGAGCCCCTGGCGCTTGAACTCCTCGACGATGTTCAGCATGTACGAGGGCGTGACCATGATGATGGACGGTTGAAAATCGCAGATCAGCTGCACCTGCTTTTCGGTCTGCCCGCCCGACATCGGCACCACCGTGCAGCCCAGGCGCTCGGCGCCGTAATGGGCGCCCAGGCCGCCGGTGAACAGGCCATAGCCGTAGGCGACGTGCACCATGTCGCCCGGACGGCCGCCGGCCGCGCGGATCGAGCGGGCAACGACGTCGGCCCAGGTGTCGATGTCCTTCTTCGTGTAGCCGACCACCGTCGGGCGGCCGGTGGTGCCGGAGGAGGCGTGCACGCGCACCACCTGCTCGCGCGGCACGGCGAACAGGCCGAACGGATAGTTGTCGCGCAGGGTCTTCTTCTCGGTGAACGGGAATTTCGCCAGGTCGGCCAGCGTGTTGAGATCGCCGGGATGCACGCCCGCTTCATCGAAAGCGCGGCGGTAATGCGGCACATTGTCGTAGGCATGCTGCAGCGACCACTTCAGGCGCGCGAGCTGCAGCGCCTGCAGTTCGTCGCGGCTGGCGCGCTCGATCGGCTCCAGCGCGCCGGGCGAGGGAATGCGTTGGACCATCTGGACCTCCTTTGTCTGCTTCAGGCTTACGCGGCGGTGTTCAGGCAAGCACCTCGGCTACCATGCCGCTCACGCGGTGCGACTTGCCGCGAAAGAGCGCGATGCGCCGCCCTTCCGCGTTCGTCACCATGACGTCGTAGACGCCGGTTTTGCCTAGCAGCGCCTGCTCCACCGCCTCGGCCACCAGCACGTCGCCCTCTCGGCCCGGCGCCAGGTAGTCGATCGTGCAGCCGGCGCCGACCGTGTTGAAATTGTGCGAGTTGCAGGCGAACGCGAAGGCGCTGTCGGCCAGCATGAAGATGTAGCCGCCATGGCAGGTCGCGTGCCCGTTGAGCATGTCGGCGCGCACGCGCATCGTCATGCGTGCGTAGCCGGGACGGATGGCGTCGAGCGTCATGCCCAGCGCCTGGCTGGCCGGATCGCGCTCGTACATGGTTTTACCCGCCAGTTCGGCCAGCGCCTGTGGGTCGCTACGAATGTCGTCATGCATGGAAACGCGCTCCCATCGGGTCGGCGGCGAGCTTGCGGCGCAGCAGGGGCGACACGCGGTAGCGGTCTTCGCCGTAAGTCGCGGCCAGGTTCGCCAGCACGGTCACGACATGCGCGATGCCGACGGTATCGGCCCAGGCCAGCGGCCCGCGCGGGTAGTTCACGCCCTTCTGCATCGCGATGTCGACCGCCTGCGCGCTGCACACCCCCTGGTTGACGGCGTCGGCCGCCTCGTTGGCGAGCATGGCGACCGTGCGCATCACGGCCATGCCGGGCACGTCGTCCAGGCGCGTGACGGCAAAGCCGGCCGCCTGGAACAGGCCGACGGCGGCCTGCCAGGCTTCAATGCTGCACTGGTCGGCGCGCGCCAGCGCGATCCGCGTGGCCTTTGCGTGATCCAGCACCAGGTCGAAGACCACCGTGTTCGGGTGGTGGTTGGCGGCGGCGCGCTCGGTGGCGCTGCGCCCGTCGGTGAGGAAGATCGCGGCGCCGTTGCAGTGGAAGGCCGGCGCTTCGTGCTTCTCGGCGCCGTGCAGCGGCTCGCGGTGCGCGACCGTGAAACCGGCGGCGGCCAGGCGCGCTTCCATCGGCGTGAGTACGCTGGTTTTCACTTCACGCGACACGCTGATGCCGACCGTGTTCGGACGCGGCTGCGGTGCTTCGGTCTGCACGACCGGCTTGGCGGCATCCTCGCCATAGCGGTAGAAGCCGCGGCCCGTCTTGCGGCCGAGGAAGCCGGCATTCACCAGTTCCTGCTGCACGACTGAGGGCGTGAAGCGCGGGTCGCCGTAGTAGGCGGCATGCACCGACTGCGTGACGGAAAAGTTGACGTCGTGGCCGATCAGGTCCATCAGCTCGAAGGGGCCCATGCGGAAACCGCCCGCCTCGCGCATCACGGCGTCGAGCGTGGGCGCGTCGGCGGCGCCTTCCTGCAGCAGGCGCAGCGCCTCGGCGTAGTACGGACGGGCGACGCGGTTGACGATGAAGCCGGGCGTCGATTTCGCATGCACCGGGTCCTTGCCCCAGGCCTTCGCCGTGGCGAACACGGTGTCGGCGACCGCTTTGCTTGTCGCCAGTCCGCTGATCACTTCGACCAGCGCCATCAGCGGCACCGGGTTAAAGAAGTGCATGCCGACCAGGCGCTCCGGGCGGCGCAGCGGCGCGGCGATCGCGGTCACCGAGATCGACGAGGTGTTGGTGGCCAGAATGCAGTCGTCGCCGGCGATGCCTTCCAGTTCGGTGAACAGGGTGCGCTTGGCGTCCAGGTTCTCGACGATGGCTTCGACCACCAGCGCGGCCCCGGCAACGCCCGCCAGCGAATCGACCGTCTTCAAGCGTTCGCGCGCGCTGTCCGCGTCCGCGGCGCTCATGCGGCCCTTCTCGATCAGCTTCGCGTAGACCTTGCCGATGTCACCGACGGCTCTCAAAGCCGCTGCAGGACGCGTATCGAACAGGCGCACTTCGTGGCCGCTGGCCGCCGCGATCTGGGCGATGCCGGACCCCATGGCGCCGCTGCCGACCACGGCGACGACGCTGCCCTTCGTCAAACCTTCCAAACCTT
Source organism: Massilia sp. (assembly GCA_039649125.1). Taxonomy (GTDB): domain Bacteria; phylum Pseudomonadota; class Gammaproteobacteria; order Burkholderiales; family Burkholderiaceae_D; genus Telluria. The sequence goes on from JBBWZO010000335.1 coordinate 14,116, forward strand.
CCCCTCCTTCCATCCTCACTCTCCCTTGAACTGCGCCGGGCGCTTGGCGATGAAGGCGGCGACGCCTTCGCGGTAGTCGTGGCTGTAGCCGAGTTCGCGCATCATCTCGCCCTCCAGCTTCAGCTGTTCCGGCAGCGTGTTCGCCCAGCTGAGCTGCAGCGCCTTCTTGGTGAAGGCCAGGCCGCGGGTAGCAGCACTCGCAAAATGGTCGGCCATGGCCAGGGCTTCGTCCATCAGCGCCTCGTCCGGCACGCAGCGCCAGATCAGGCCCCACTCCTCCGCCTTCTCGGCCGGGAGCTTTTCGCCCAGCATGGCCAGGCCCGTGGCGCGCGCATGCCCGATCAGGCGCGGCAAATGCCAGGTACCGCCAGTGTCCGGGATCAGGCCCAGCTTGCAGAAGGCCTCGATAAAACTGGCGGACTTTGCGGCGAGCACGATGTCGCAGGCGAGCGCCAGGTTGGCGCCGGCGCCGGCGGCCACGCCGTTCACGGCGCAGATCACCGGCATCGGCAGGCTGCGCAGGGTCATCACCAGCGGCGCATAGAATTTTTCGACGGATTCGCCCAGGTCCACGCCCGGCGCGTCCGGGGCGACGGCGCGGTCTGCCAGGTCCTGGCCGGCGCAGAAACCGCGGCCGGCGCCGGTGAGCACCAGCACGCGCACCGATTTGTCGGCCTGCAGTTTGTCCAGCGCGTCGCGCACTTCCAGGTGCATGGCCTGGGTAAAACTGTTCAGGCGGTCGGGGCGGTTCAGGGTCAGCAGCGCAACGCCGTTCTCAATGCTGAACAGGATGGATTCGTAAGTCATGCTTGTCTCCGCGTTTTTATTCGTGCTGTTATTCATGTTTTCATTCGTGCTGGTCGAAGTCGACCACCACCTTGTCCGTGATCGGGAAGGCCTGGCAGGAGAGCACGAAGCCGCGTGCGACCTCGTAGTCTTCCAGCGCGTAGTTCACGTCCATCTCGACATTGCCGTCGACAACCTTGCAGCGGCAGGTCGAGCAGACCCCGCCCTTGCACGAGTAGCGCATGTCGATGCCGGCGCGCAGGCCCGCGTCCAGGATCGATTCCTTGTCCTTGTCCATCGTGAAGCTCGCGGCGCTGCCGTCCATGATGACGGTGACCTCGGTCTGCTGGTGCGCCCCGGCCTGGACCGGCCGCGGCTTGTGCTCGCTCTTCGGGATACTGGCGGCGAACAGCTCGATGCGGATTTTTTCCTTGGCCATGCCCGCGTCCCGCAGCGACTTCGACACGCCATGCATCATGTCTTCCGGGCCGCAGATGAAAGCGACGTCGATGTCCTGGATGTCGATCCAGTGCTTCAGGAAGGCGCTGCACTTCTCGCCGGTGATGCGGCCGTTGAACAGCTCAATGTCCTGCTGCTCGCGGCTCATCACGTAGACCAGCTTCAGGCGCCCCATGTAGACGTCCTTCAGGTCCGTGAGTTCGTCGCGGAAGATGACCGACGAGGATGCGCGGTTGCCGTAGACGAGCGTAAAACGGCTCTTCGGCTCGGCCAGCAGCGTGGTCTTGATGATCGACAGGACAGGCGTGATGCCGCTGCCGGCGGCGAAGGCCAGGTAGTGGCGTTCGCTGTCGGGGTCGAGCGGCACGTTGAAGTGGCCCATCGGCGGCATCACTTCCAGGGTGGCGCCGGGCCGCAAGTTGTCGTTGGCCCAGTTCGAGAACAGCCCTCCGGTCGTCTTCTTGATCGCCACGCGCAGCTGCTCGTCCTGCACCGCCGAGCAGATCGAGTACGAGCGGCGCACGTCCTCGCCGGCTATCATCGCGCGCAAGGTCAAGTGCTGGCCCTGCTGATAGGCGAAGGTTTGTTTCAGTTCGGGCGGCACGGCGAAGGTGACGGCGATCGCATCGCGCGTTTCGTGCTCCACCTTGGCGACGGTCAGTGGATAGAATTTGCTCATGGTCGTTGGCCTGTTGGGCTCAATGGCACTTGAAGTAATCGAAAGGCTCGCGGCAGTCGAGGCATTTATACAGCGCCTTGCACGGGGTCGAGCCGAACTGGCTGGTCAGTTGCGTGTGGAACGAACCGCAATGCGGGCAGGCGATCTCGGGGTCCATGAAAGCGCTGCGCTTGACGCCGCTGCGCAGGCCGCTGATGTCGATGGCCTGCTGTACCGGCGGCGCGATGCCGTAGCCTTTCAAGGCCGCCTTGCCGGCCTCGCTCATCCAGTCGGTGGTCCAGGCGGGAGACAGCCGGTTCACCAGGCGCACCTTGTCCAGGCCGCGGCCGTGGAGCGCCTCCGTGACGGCCTCGCTGATGACCTGCATCGCCGGGCAGCCGGAATAGGTTGGCGTGATGGTGACCACGCATTCGTCGCCGTTGTCGCCAACGAACGCGACGTCGCGCACGATGCCGAGATCGACGATCGAGATCACCGGAATCTCGGGGTCGGGCACTTCACCGAGCCAGGCCCAGACCTGGTCGCTCGTGACCGGCTGCGTGCGCATGACTGCCCTCCTTACCACTCGGCGCCGGGATAGGCGCGCTGCAGGAACTGCATCTCGGCCAGGATGTAGCCGAGGCGCTCCGTGTGCCGCCCCTGCTTGCCGCCGCGCTGCATGTACGCGTCGGGGGACGGCATGGTCAAGGTGGCTTCCTGGAAGATCTCGCTTACATGCTCGAGGAAGGCCGCGCGCAGGCCTTCGGCGGGCGGCGCGATGCCCTGCTCCACCATCGCGTTGTCGATGGCGTCGTAAATAAACACTTCGCCCGTGTACATCCATAGTTCGTCGACCGCGGTCTGCATCTTCGCGTGGCTGATGTCGGTGCCGTCGCCCAGGCGCACCACCAGGTCGCCGCTGCGGCGCAGGTGGTAAGTCACTTCCTTGAGCGACTTCTCGGCGATCTCGGCGATGCGCGGGTCGCTCGATTTCAGCAGGCCCTGCATCAGGAAGTAGTGCCAGGTGTCGAAGAAGAACTGGCGCACCATCGTGTCGGCATAGCTGCCGTTCTGCTGCTCGACCAGCAGCACGTTGCGGTAGTCGTGCGCGTCGCGGTGGAAGGCAAGCTTGTCCTCGTCGCGCCCTTTTCCTTCGAGCTCGCCGGCGTAGGTCAGCCACATGCGCGTTTGCCCCAGCAGGTCGAGTGCGACGTTGGTCAGGGCCATGTCTTCTTCCAGCGCCGGGCCCTTGCCGCACAGCTGGGAGAGCTGCTGCGACAGGATCAGGGCGTTGTCGCCCTGGCGCAGGAGGTAGTTGATCTTTGCGTCCACGCTGTTCGTCTCCACCGCGCTCACAGGTTCTTCACTTCTTCCGGCATCGGGAAGAAGGTCGGGTGGCGGTACACCTTGCTGTTGGCGGGCTCGAACAGCGCGCCCTTGTCGCCCGGGCTGCTGGCGACGATGTCGGCGGCGCGCACCACCCAGATCGACACGCCCTCGTTGCGGCGCGTGTAGACGTCGCGCGCGTTATTCATCGCCATTTCGGCGTCCGGTGCATGCAGGCTGCCCACGTGCTTGTGCGCGAGGCCGTGCTGGCTGCGGATGAACACTTCCCACAGCGGCCAGTCTTTGCTCATGTTTGTCTCCCCGATTTTCCGTTCGCCGTTTTTTTTAGCACGCACGTACCGCGCGGACCCAGCCCCCCGGATTTACGCGGCGGCCTTTTTGGCTGCCTGCTTGTCGGCGTACGCCACCAGCCCATCCCGGAACCACGCGCCGTCTTCCCAGGCTTTCACACGGGTGCGCAGGCGATCCCGGTTGCACGGTCCGTTCCCCTTCAATACATTCTGGAACTCGGCCCAGTCGATCTCGCCGAACTCGTAGTGGCCGGTCGCTTGGTTGAACCTCAGGTCAGGGTCGGGAATGGTTAAGCCCAGGTACTCGGCCTGCGGCACGGTCTGGTCGACCATGCGCTGGCGCAGCTCGTCGTTCGAGAACAGCTTGATGCGCCATTGCGCCGACTGCGCGCTGTTGACCGACTCGGCGTCCGACGGGCCGAACATCATCAGCGACGGCCACCACCAGCGGTTCAGCGCATCCTGGGCCATTGCCTTCTGCTCCGGCGTGCCTTTCGCGAGGCTCATCATGATGTCGTAGCCCTGGCGCGCGTGGAAGGACTCTTCCTTGCAGACGCGGACCATGGCGCGGGCATAGGGGCCGTACGAACAGCGGCACAGCGGGATCTGGTTGATGATCGCCGAGCCGTCGACCAGCCAGCCGATCGCGCCCATGTCGGCCCAGCTCAGGGTCGGATAATTGAAGATGCTCGAGTACTTGGCTTTACCGGAGTGCAGGGCCGCCAGCAGCTCGTCGCGCGAGACGCCCAGGGTTTCGGCGGCGCTGTACAGGTACAGGCCGTGGCCGGCTTCGTCCTGGATTTT
>JBBWZO010000371.1:0-7695 GCA_039649125.1 Massilia sp.
ACGCTCCAACTCGTTGCCAATTTCCGCCAGGCTCGCCTGCGCATGCTCCGACACGATGTCGTGCAAAGCTGCGATATGCTCTGCGTTCAACGCTGAAGGCCTGCCGCCGAGATTCGTCGGCGGCTGCGAATCGGACCGATCTTTCGTTGCCATGGCATGTCCTCCCATATCGGGACAGCATGCCATGGTTATGCCTTCGATTTTGTCTACGCCCTCTTATCGCCCAATGCCGACCTCTCGTCTGCCCGGGTCCACTGGTAGTGCTTTCGATTGGAGTCCCATGCTTCACCACCTTTCCTTTGGCGTCGTCGATCTGGAACGCGCCGGCGCATTCTACGACGCGGTACTGGCGCCGCTTGGCTACGTCCGGGTGTCCCAGGACGACACTGCCCTAGGCTATGGCCACCCGGGCGGGGACGACAAGCTATCCCTGAAACTGGTGCAGGAGGTGTCGATCCCCGGCGCAGGGTTTCATCTTGCCTTTGCCGCGAACTCGCGCGAACAGGTCAGCGCGTTTCATGCTGCCGCGTTGCAGCATGGGGGACGCTGCAATGGTGCGCCCGGCTTGCGCCCGGATTACGGCGACGACTACTGCGCCGCCTTCGTGTTCGATCCGGACGGTTATCGCCTCGAGGCAGTGATCAACGAACCCGCCTGCCCAGGAGCGCGCCTGTGAACATCACACTTGAATCGGTCACGATCGACAATTTCGAAACGCTGCTGGAGACGCAGTTGCCGCCGGAACAGGACCGCTGGCTCGCCAACAATGCGTGTTCGATTGCACAAGCCAACTTTTACCCGGACTGGCGCATGCGTGCGATCTATTGTGACGGGGAACCGGCTGGTTTTCTGCTGTACGACGTTGCCTCCGGCGACGAGGCCGGCCACTACGGCATCTACCGCTTCATGGTGGATCACGCACGGCAGGGCCGCGGTATCGGCCGCCGTGCAATGGGCTTGCTGCTGGCCGAACTGCGCGCGCAGCCGGATGCCAGGCGGATCACGATCTGCTACAAGCCCGAAAACGCGGTAGCGCGCCGTCTCTATCAGTCGTGCGGCTTCATCGAGATGGGCATCGACGAATCGGGCGAGATGGTTGCCGAAATCCGTCTGAAGAAGACACAGGCAACGCTTACTCGTCCGCCGTCGGCCAGTGGTCCGGATCCTGCAGCAGCTGGTACATGACGTAGGCGTCGACGTAACCCAGGCGCTTGTGGCGGAACGCCTTCGGCAGCGTGCCGACGATCGAGAACCCGAGTTTCTTCCACAGCATGACGGCGGCGGTATTCGTGCTGACGACGTAATTGAACTGCATGGCCAGATAACCCTGGCGCCGCGCTTCTTCGAGGCAGTGTTCTCCCAGCAGTCGGCCCACGCCCACGCCCTGGGCGGTCGGGCTGACCATGAACGAGGCGTTGGCGACGTGCCGGCCGCGGCCGATCTGGTTCGGCACCACGCGGTACATGCCCAGCACGCGTTCGCCCAGCGCGGCGACGCGGCAGGTGACGCCCGCCCCCAGCCAGTAGGCCTGCGCCGCTTCGCGCGTGGCCTCGGGCCCGAACGGGTAGGTTTCGCCCGTGGCGACGTGGGCGCTGAAGATGGTCCACATGGCCTCGAAATCGGCGCTGGTGGCGGGACGGATCTGGATGTCTTTCACGGTCGTCGTGAGGCTTCTTTTATCTAAACCACATGGGCTGGGGATTCTAGCACCGGCGCGGCGGAGGTCAGCGCCTGATTCGAAAATCGACCGCGTCCGGGCGTCCGGGCAGGTGCAGGGTCGACACCGCGCGCGGCGCCTCGGCGACCACGGCGCCGCGGCGCACCACGGCGCGCCGGCTCGCCCGCAGGCGGATCGCCTCGACCGGGCCGGCCGCGTCCAGCACGACGAAATCCGCGTGGCAACCAGGAGCGATGCCGTAACCTTCCAGGCCGAGGATGCGCGCCGGCGTCTCGGTAATCGCGAGGAAACACTGGTGCATGGCTTCCTGGCCCGTCATCTGCGCCACGTGCAGGCCCATGTGCGCCACTTCCAGCATGTCGCCGGAACCGAGGCCATACCACGGGTCCATCACGCAATCGTGGCCGAAGGCGACGTCGATCCCGGCCGCGAGCAGCTCGGGCACGCGCGTCATGCCGCGCCGCTTCGGGTAGCTGTCGTGGCGGCCCTGCAGCGTAATGTTGATCAAGGGATTCGCGATCGCCGCCACGCCGGATTCGCGCATCAGCGGCAACAGCTTGCTCACATAATAGTTGTCCATCGAATGCATCGAGGTCAGGTGCGAACCGGCCACCCTGCCCTGCAGCCCGGTACGCCAGGTTTCATAGGCCAGGGTTTCGATGTGGCGCGACAGCGGGTCGTCGGTCTCGTCGCAATGCATGTCCACGCGCAGCCCGCGCTCGGCCGCGAATTCGCACAGCAGGCGCACCGATTCGGCGCCCTGGGCCATCGTGCGCTCGAAGTGCGGAATGCCGCCGACCACGTCGACACCCATGGCGATCGCGCGTTTCAGGTTCTCGAAGGCGCCCGGGCTGCGCAGCAGGCCGTCCTGGGGGAAGGCCACCAGTTGCAGGTCGATGTAAGGGGCGACCCGGCGCCGCACCTCGAGCAGGGCCTCGACCGCGAGCAGGCGGTCGTCGCAGATATCGACGTGGGTGCGGATCGCCAGCAGGCCGCGCGCCACGGCCCAGTCGCAATATTGCAACGCCCGCTCGATGAGCGCTTCCTGCGCCAGTTGCGGTTTCAGTTCGCTCCAGAGGGCAATGCCTTCGAGCAAAGTGCCGGACGCATTCACGCGCGGCAGGCCATAGCTGAGCGTTGCATCCATGTGGAAATGAGCATCGACAAAGGGCGGCGTGACGAGGTCGCCGGCGGCGTCGATCTCGCGCGCGCCACGGGCGGCCAGCCCCGTGCCGACGGCGGCGACGCGCGTGCCTTCGACACCGATATCGATGTTGCGCCGGCCGTCGGCCAAGCTCGCATTGCGTATGACGAGATCCATGAACGCTCCTGTTCAGACCGCTTAATTGTAGCGAGTTCCGCAACCCAGGCAGGGTATTTAAGGTGTCGATTTGTAACCCGTGCTGCATTGCAATATTGCGTACGTGACACAGTGACAAATTTCTCTTTGCAAGGCCCAGTATCCGGGCTAGACTAGAATTTGTTGCAGTGCGCAATAACCGAAGACTAGCCGAACGAGATACGCCGAACAATAAGGACCATCGATGAATTCGCTTCCAGAACAGTTCTCCGCAGCACGCCAGACCCAGATCGACAATAGCTTCAAGCTGATGCGCAGTTTCAGCGACGGCGTGCTCGAGCGCGCCAGCCGCGTCCTCGCACTCCAGCTCGACGCCTCGCGCGCGACCGTGGAACAGTCCTCGAGCGCGATGCGCCAGCTGCTGGCCCTGCGCGACCCGCGCGACCTGCTGGCGCTCGGCTCGCAGTCCCAACAGCACCTGCGCACGATGTTCGACTACAGCCGCGAGCTGCTCAGCATCGTCGCCGGCATCAACGCAACGCCCCTGCCCAGCTACAGCGTCGACACCCCGGTGCTGAACGCGCCTGCCGCGCTGGAGACCGTACCGCGGCCGGAAACGGCCGCCGTGGAAACGGCAGCTGTCGATGCAGCAACGCAGGTGGCATCGGAGGCGTTCGAGCGCACCGGCAGCGATACGGCATCGGCCGCCGCCGCGGCTGCCTCGGCAGCCGTCTCCGCACCCGAGAGCATCGAGCGCGCCGTTGACGATGCCGCCTCGGCCGAGGCGCAAACCGCATCCGCCAGCGCTGCCCAGGCAGCAAGCGGCGCCGACGTGGTCCTGCCCGCCGATGCCGCCGCCGAGGCCATCCCGGTCGTGACGTCCGACATCGCGCCGGATGCCGAGCCGACCCCGATCGCCAGGGCCACCAGCGAAGCGCTCGACATCCCGGTGGCGCCGCCCCATCCGGTGGCCGCCAGCGTGCCGGTCGAAGTGGCCGTCGAGATCGAGCTGCCGAAAGTGGAACCCGTGGACGCCGTCCCGCCGCCGGTGGCGCCGGCGGCCGTGCGTCCGGCAGAAACGCGCGGCACCAAGGGCCGCAGGAAGCAGAACGGCTGAGCAGACGGCTGAGCCGAGCTGATCCTTCCGGCTAGGCGCGCTGCGCCTGGCTGGCAAAGAAAGTAAACTAGCGGGCTTCGGCCCGCTTGTCGTTCCGGGGGCGCCACTGCGGTTTCAAGGTGGCGGCCCGGTGGCGTTGCGGGCTTCGGCCCGCTTTTTGTTTGCGGGCGCCAACGCAAGGAATACCAATGAGTTTAGCGAGCTTGGTGGGCAGCTTCGTGCTGCGCCACTGGAAAGCCTATGCTTCGTCGGCCGTGATGCTGGCCGGCGTCGCCGTCTGCACCGTCTGGGTACCGCGCAAGGTCGGCGCGATGATCGACGGCCTGGCCGCGCACCGCCTGTCGGGCCACGAGCTGACGATCCAGATCCTGCAGCTGCTTGCGCTGGGCGTGGCGATCTATGTGCTGCGCGTGAGCTGGCGCATCCGCCTGTACGGCGCGGCCTACCGCCTTGGCGTCGAGCTGCGCACGCGCCTGTACGCGCGCCTCTCGAGCCAGGGCCCGGCCTTCTATCAAAAACAGCGTACCGGCGACCTGATGGCGCTGGCCACCAACGACATCGACGCCATCGAGATGGCGGCCGGCGAAGCCATGCTGGCCGGCTTCGACGGCACCCTGACCCTGGTCATGGTGCTGGGCGTGATGCTGCTCGGCGTCGACTACCGCCTGGCCCTGGTCGCGCTGCTGCCCTTCCCGCTGATGGGTCTCGCATTCTGGTACATCTCGCGCCACATCCACACCGCCGAAGGCGACTCCCTGAAGCGCTTCTCGGCGCTGAACGACCATGTGCAGGAGTCGCTCTCGGGCGTGCGCACCGTGCGCGCCCTCGGCCTGGAAAAGCGCAGCGCCAGCCAGTTCTCGGAACTGGCCGGCAAGGCCGCCGACGCCAGCCTCAGTGCCCAGAAATGGGAAGCCGCCTACGAGCCGGCGGTCGGCCTGACCCTGACCGCCGCCAGCACCCTCACGCTGGGCCTGGGCGGCTACCTGGTCTGGAACAACCAGCTCACCATCGGCGCGCTCACCAGTTTTACCATGTACCTGGGCCAGCTGATCTGGCCGATGTTCGCCGCCGGCTGGGTGCTGTCGCTGATCGAGCGCGGCCGCGCCGGCCTGGCGCGCCTGCAGCCGATGCTCGACGCGCCGCTGACCGTGGTGGACGAAGGCCACCTGGAGCGCATCGAGGACGGCCCGCTTGAACTGCGCGACGTGCGCTTCAGCTATGGCTCCCCGAAGGGCGACGCGGAGCGGCCCGCGCTGGACGGCGTCTCGGTGGCGCTGCGCCCCGGCATGACGCTGGGCCTGGTCGGCCCGACCGGCGCCGGCAAGTCCACGCTGCTGCGCGTGCTGCTGCGCCAGGCCACGCCACAGCACGGCAGCGTGACCTGGGGCGGCCACCCGCTCGACGCCTACCGGCTCAGCGCCTTGCGCGGCGCCACCAGCTGGGTGCCCCAGGAATCCTTCCTGTTCTCGGCCAGCATCGCCGAAAACATCGCGCTCGCCCGTCCCGGCGCCAGTCGCGCCGAGATCGAGCATGCGGCCGACATGGCCGCCATCCACGACGACATCCTGCGCTTCCCGCAAGGCTACGACACTCCGGTCGGCGAGAAGGGCATCACGCTCTCGGGCGGCCAGCGCCAGCGCGTGGCGATCGCGCGCTCGCTGCTGGCCGAGAGCGCGCTGCTGCTGCTCGACGACGCGCTGTCGGCGGTCGACACCGGTACCGAAACCCGCATCCTCGAACACCTGGCCGAAGTGCGCGCCGAGCGTCCGAACCTGAGCGCGATCATCGCCAGCCACCGCCTGTCGGCCGTGGTGAACGCCGACCTGATCGTGGTCCTCAAAGACGGCCGCATCGTCGAATCGGGCGACCACGACACCCTGCTCGCATTGGATGGCTGGTATGCCAGCCAGTGGCGCTACCAACAACTGGAGGCCAGCATTGACGCAGCGTGACACGATCGAAAAAGCCGAGTCCATGACAAAATCGACCCAGGCCACGCAAGCGGCCTCCCTGCTGCGCCGTGCAGCCTGGCCGGACCGGCGCCAGCTGGTGCTGGCCACACTGTGGCTGATCCTGGCCGCCGGCCTGGAAGTGCTGGGCCCGATCCTCGGCAAGGCCCTGATCGACGACCACCTGATCCCCCGCAACGCCGACTGGACGCGCATGGCCCTGCTGCTGGGCGGCGCGCTGCTCTCCGGCTGGGCCGCGTCCTGGCTGCGCTACCTGCAGCTGGTGCGCCTGTCGGGCATGGCGATGCGTTCGGTGCGGCGCCTGCGCGAATGGGTCTACGGCCACGTGATGCGCCTGCCGATGGCCTTCTTCGATCGCGCGATCACCGGCCAGCTGGTGAGCCGCGTAACCAACGATACCGAGGCCGTGAAGACCCTGTACATCCAGGTGCTGTTCGTGCTGCTCGATTCCACCATCGTCCTGATCGGCACCACGATCGCGATGGCCTGGCTCGACTGGCGCCTGATGCTGATCGTGCTGGCGCTGCTGCCGGCGGTGCTGGTCATCGTCTGGCTCTACCAGCGCCTGTCGGCGCCGGCCGTCACCCGCGCGCGCGCCCTGCGCAGCGACATCAACGGCCAGATGGCCGAATCGATCGGCGGCATGACCGTGCTCCAGGCCAGCAACGCGGCCGGGCGCTTCGGCGAACGCTTCGCCCATACCAACCAGAACCACTATCACGCGCGCCTGGCCGAACTGAAAGCCAACGCCTTCCTGCTGCGCCCGGCGCTCGACCTGCTCAACGTGATCCTGCTGGCGGTGGTGATCTTCAGCTTCGGCCAGCGCGAGATCGGCGCGGTCGAAGTGGGGGTGCTGTACGCCTTCATCAGCTACATCGCGCGCGTGGTCGAGCCCCTGATCCAGATCACGATGCAGTTCAGCGGCCTGCAGCAGGCGGTGGTGGCGACCGCCCGCGTCGCCACCCTGCTCGACGAAGCCGGCGCCGCCGAGCATGCGGAAGGCCGCGCAGCCGGCACCCGCCTCGAACCACGTCCGGGCGCTCCAGCCGTGCGCGTGCGCGACCTCAGCTTCGCCTACGTGCCGGGCCAGAACGTCCTGCACGACATCTCGCTCGACATCCCGCAAGGCGCCTTCTTCGGCATCGTCGGCCACACGGGCAGCGGCAAGTCGACCCTGCTCTCGCTGCTGCTGCGCTACTACCCGGCCGAGACCGGCCGTATCGAGATCTGCGGCGAACCGATCGCCGGAATCGACAACGAACGCTTCCGCAACGAGGTCGGCCTGGTGCCGCAGGACCCGTTCATCCTGGCCGCCTCGGCGCGCGAGAACATCGACATGGGACGGGGCCTGGCCCAGGCCCAGATCGAGGCGGCGGCGCGCGCGGCGCATGCGCACGACTTCATCGCGGCGCTGGAACAGGGTTACGACACCTCGCTCGGCGAAGGCGGCTCGCGCCTGTCGTCGGGCCAGAAACAGCTGATCGCCATCGCCCGCGCCCTCGCCGGCGAACCGCGCATCCTGCTGCTCGACGAAGCGACCTCGCGCATCGATAGCGCCACCGAGCAGATCGTGCAGGAAGCGCTGGACGAATTGCGCGGCCACGTGACGATCATCGCGATCGCGCACCGG
>JBBWZO010000375.1:0-14814 GCA_039649125.1 Massilia sp.
CAATTAGCCGTTGATCGAAACCACTTGGATTTCGGTGAAGTTCTGGCGGTGGCCCTGACGCTTCTGGTAGTGCTTACGACGGCGCATCTTGAAAATGCGGACCTTGTCGTGGCGACCATGGGAAACGACCTTCACCAGAACCGTTGCACCTTCGACCAGTGGAGCACCAAACTTGATGCTTTCGCCCGCGCCAACGGCGAGGACCTGATCGATCGTGAGTTCGGAACCAATGTCTGCCGGTATCTGTTCTACTTTGAGTTTTTCGCCAGCGACAACTTTATATTGTTTGCCACCGGTTTTTATGACCGCGTACATGATTGAAACCTCATCAATTGTTTAATAAAAATCCCTACGGCGACGATCGCGTCGTGCTTCTCTGATGCCGGGGAACAGGGAATTATACATGGATTGCCCTGTTGCGTCAAAAGCCGGACTGACCCGTCGAACGGCGTGGCATCGCGGCAACGATGCGGCACAACCGGAAAATCCGCCGCCCGCGAAGCGCAAGGCACGCTCCGCCTGGTCAAATGGCACGGCTTGTGCTTGCATGTCGTATAATCGCCGCACCCAAGCCATCAACGTCTATCGCAGGTTCGCCTTGTCCGCCGCCACCCCTCAAGCACAACAGAACAACATCACCCACTCGATCGCCGACGACATGGCCGCGGTCAACACGGTGATCCGCCAGCGCCTGCATTCGGAGGTGAGCCTGGTCAACCAGATTGCCGAGTACATCATCAGCGCCGGCGGCAAGCGTATCCGCCCCGTCCTGGTGCTGCTGCTGGCGAACGCCTACGGCTACAAGGGCACGGCGCACCACGAACTGGCGGCCGTCGTCGAATTCATCCACACCGCGACCCTGCTGCACGACGACGTCGTCGACGAGTCCTCGATGCGCCGCGGCCGCCAGACCGCCAATGCGCTGTTCGGCAATGCCGCCTCGGTGCTGGTCGGCGACTTCCTTTATTCGCGCTCGTTCCAGATGATGGTCAGCCTGGAGAACATGCGCGTCATGCAGATCCTGTCGGATGCGACCAACGTGATCGCCGAAGGCGAAGTGCTGCAGCTGCTGAACATGCACGACCCGGACGTCACCCACGAGAGCTACCTGAAGGTGATCCGTTCCAAGACGGCCAAGCTGTTCGAGGCGGCTGCGGAACTGGGCGCCCTGGTGGCCGGCGCCAACAGTGTCCAGGTGGCCGCGGCCGGCGAATACGGCCGCTCGCTGGGCACGGCCTTCCAGCTGATCGACGACGTGCTCGATTACGCGGGCGACGCCACCGAGATCGGCAAGAACGTCGGCGACGACCTGCGCGAAGGCAAGCCTACCCTGCCGCTGATCTACCTGATGGAACACGGCACGGCCGAACAGCGCGAACTGGTCCGCTCCTGCATCGAGCAGGGCGACGAGCAGCATTTCGACGCCGTGCTGGCCGCCGTCACCTCGAGCGGCGCCCTCGATTACACCCGCCGCGAGGCGGAAGCCGCCGCCCGCCGCGCCGCGGAATCGATCGCCAACCTGCCGGAAAGCGTCTACAAGCAAAGTCTGCTGCAACTCTGCAGCTTCGCTGTTGACAGGAACCACTGAGAAAATTTATAGTAATGCCTTCCCGAGACGCTGGTCTTTCCGGCGTCTCAAACCCAGTCGGGGTGTAGCTTAGCCCGGTAGAGCGCTACGTTCGGGACGTAGAGGCCGGAGGTTCGAATCCTCTCACCCCGACCACAGAATTTCACAAAACAGCGGACATTGTCCGCTGTTTTCGTTTCCGCCCTCCCCTGCCGACGATTCCTTGTGGCCTCGCGGCGTAAAACATACACCTCGCGGTCGGTCGCGCCTGCCGGGCAACGCTCGAGCTGCAGCGCTGACCAACTATTGCGTGCCACCAAGGCTACAGGCGCTCCCCCTCGTTAGATTGGGTCGACGGGTCACCCACGACCTGCGAAACCGACAAAGGGAGGCTCATGCAGCGCTACACCATTACCCTCGGAGCAACGACCACGGCAAACGGCAAGGTCAGCTCCGCCAGTCATGTGGACACGATCGACGGCGCCCTGGTTGCCCTCGACGGCGACCTTTGCTGGTGCCCCAGGTGCAACGCCGAGGGCGTCATCGTCCTCGACGGCCCTCGCCTGAGCGACACTTTCGAGGGCCGCGAAGTCGCCCTGAGCGACGACCTATGCATGTGCAAGTGCAGCCCGCCGCCGCGCCTGGCGGCGTCACAATGCTTCGTCTACCAGGTCGTCGACGGCGACGGGTACACCGCCGCGGCCGACGCCGCGCTGGCGACCGCGGCAAGCCTGAACACCGCCGACCATGGCACCGCCGTCCCCGATGGCGTCCCCTTCGTGCTGCTCGACCCCAGGACGCAGGAACCCTATGCCCACCGGCCCTACCGGCTCAGCCTTGCCGACGGGGTGATCGAAGGGATCACCGGACCTGGCGGCGCGACCAGGCCGCTCACCGCCGCCGAGCGGGCCGCCGTCATCGCGTGGCAGGTCGAGGGCGAACGTCCCGCCGCCTGATGCCTGGCCTTCGTCGTCCGCGGCGCTGCCCCGCTGCGGCTGTCCTGCCGTCCCTGGAAAGCGTCCATGCCCAGTGCGTATGCCCCCGGCAAGCCGAATCCCTATTTCGCCAGGCACAAGTTCCATGGCGTGCGCATCTATGGAAGCTAGCAGCGCGTCGAGGAATGCAAGCTGCATCACTACGTCGGCCCCTGCGCGACGGTCGAGAAAGGCATTGCCGCCTACGTCCTGAGCCCCGAGCACCTGTGGGCGACTTTTCAGACGGAAGCCGAGAACCTGCTGAAGGTGAACGGGACCTTCATCGCGGACCCGAAGGAATGCAACGGGCGCATCAACGCGGCCTACGCCAGGCTGTGGCTGGCCGACCATCGTTTCCAGTGGGCGGGGCTGGCCGCTTTCGCCTCGAAACGGGTGGGCTGTGGCCTGCTGCATTCGACCGAGGTCGTCGCACAGAACCGCCGCGAACGGGAGCGGATCCAGCGCTCCTTTGCACAGGCTGGGGTGGCGGGCGACGAGGCGGCCACGCTGCTGCAGATGGGCACGGAGATCGGCGCGCACAAGATGCTGCGGCGACTCGGGCACGGCAACATGCACCTGTTTCTCGATATTTATCCGTTGCACCGGTTCTTCATGGAGCGGGGCTGGAAGGAGTTCAGTACCTACCTGCCCAACAGGCAGAATGACAAATACCCGGTTCACTGGGAGGTAGATAGAGACGTGCTGCCGTTTGGCAGGCCCTCAGGCGAAATACTGAGTGGATTCGAACAGATCGACGCAGGGCGTCCGCACGAGGGCGTGAAATTATTAGCTCGACATGAACAGGTCAACATCCTCCAGAAGATCATGTACGAGGAAAAGACCATGCAATGGCTCCTGGTCATGAATCAGTTTGCCTGGGCGACCGCCTTCCCTACCGGCGACTATCAGGAAATTCAATTGACCTTGTCTGCCCAATGCAGGGCCAAGACAGGCATGACCTCGTGGTTCTCCAAGAACGTCTGTGCAAAGCTCTGGGTGGTCGAAGAGCGCATGCGATTCGTGCTCGCCGCAGCTGAAAGGTTCGACAAGCTCCTGAACAGCCCTGAGCGCCGCCGCGTCGAGGATTCCATCCATGCGGTTGCGGAAGGCGGAGGCGTAGTGTGACCTCGCGCTATCGCCGCCGTTTCGTGCTGGCTGGCCTTGTCAGTGTCGGTCTCTGGTGGCACTTCCGCATGCCCGAGCCGACCGTTCTCTCGTTCCGTGTCGGGCAGACCTTCGAGGAGGTCGTCGAGAACTCCAGTTATCCGGTCATGGAGCGGTCGAACCTTCCCGCTGAAGACGATACGCAAAGTGGGATAACCTGGGTTACGGAACCAGCCGTCACCCTCCGGTTCAACGATCCCAAACATGGATTCACGCTGCCGCCAACGAAATTTGCCGCGCTTGGTTTCGATCACAACGTCGCCACGACGCTCTCGACGTCGCCGATGCTGGACAAGCTGCCCTTTCATCAAGCGGTAACGACGCTGCAGAATCTGCAGAACCAGCTCAAGGCCGGCGGCTGGGAACCCTATGAAACGCATAGCAGCACATGGTTCGACCTGCCCCCCGAAGGGAAGAAGCGGCTGCACGCGGCCATGTTCAAGCCGCCGTTCTACCACCAGCAAACACTGCGGGTTCCCAAAAAGTACGCGATGTTCTTCAGGCTATGGTGCGCCGAAGGCTGCTGGACGCGGGAGCCGCCGTATCTGTTTCTCATCGACATAAGCCTCAGCGACGACGTCTATGGCAGGGAGTCCGGAGACCCGTGGATCTGGGACGCATCCCATCCCGCCCGGCAGGTATCCGCGGAACCGGCGTCGCCCAAGCGCCCGGCCGGTCCCGCACGCTAGACTCCGATCACGCCGGCGGATGCCTCAGCAACTCAGCCCCATACGAATTATCGATGCAGCAGCGCCAGCGCTCCTGCGCATCGCGCCGGTAGACATAGGTCGCCTCGCGCCGCATCGAGAACGCGCTGTCGGCTTTGCCGCTCGCCGTCAGCCGGGTTTCGGACAGCACCAGCGCGGTGTCGCCAGTCTGGACGATGCGCATTTGCCCCTGCTCGACCACCAGGCTGTGGTTAAAATAGGCAAAAATCGCCTCGAAGGCCTTGCGGATCGCCTCCTTGCCCGACACGATTTTCCCGGGGTTCACCACGAGGCAGGCATCGGGATCGTAGAACGCCATCAGCGCGTCCAGGTCGCGTGCGTTGATTGCGCGGTCGGCCGCGTGCACCAGTTCTTCCAAAGCCTGCTCGTCCATGTTTCGCTCCTTGTCGTCGGTGAAAAAACCCGGAGACGGAAACAAAAAACCCGCCTCCTTGGGCGGGTCCTTGAACGCGTTCAGACGTCAGGCAGTCCGCCATCCTGAGCGGATGGCAATAATCTGCGTAAAGGTCTGTGCGCTGTTCATGCAGCGAGATTCTCATGAGGCGGGCACCGAGTCAATGCGCCTCGCATTTCACGTCACATCAAAGCGGCCTACCCCCTGCCCGACTTCAGGAAGGACTCGTGCCCCGGCGCGAAGTCGGCGTGCAGCGGTAAAAATGCCGCGCCGATCACCTTGGCGTCGCGCCCGATGGCGCCGGGGATGATCTCGGGGCGCATGATGCCCTGCCAGCTGTAGCGGCCGAGGGCGGCGCGCACGGCATCGATCAGGGCTTCCAGCACGGCGGCATCGAGCACGCCGTCGACGATCACGCCGTCCAGGTCCAGCAGGCAGGCCGAGGTATTGATCGAGAAGGCGATGGCGCCGGCGGCCTCCGCCAGCCAGCGCCGCGTGCCCGGCGCCCAGGGCGCCTGCAGCAGGCGCGGGTCGCCCGGCGGCAGGCTGTCCAGCCCGACGGCGGCGAACATCTCGTCCAGCGCGGCCAGGGACGCCGTCGCCAGCAGCTGCTGCGCCGGACCGGGCCGGGTGCTGGCGGCCACGCCCAGCGGCATCGACCCGATCGCGCCGGCGTTGCCGTAGACGCCGGCGTGCGGCTGGCCGTTGATCACGAGGCCGCCGCCGACCAGGGTGTCGATGTGCACGTACAGGTAGCTTTTCAGGTGGCGGCCGCGCCCGGCCACCAGTTCGGCCACGCAGGCCGCGGCCGTGTCCTTGGCAAAGAAGACCGGCAGGCGCGTCATGCCCTGCAGGCGTTCGCGCATGTTGGTGCGGGTCCAGGCGTCGGCTTCCTGCGGCGACAGTCCCACCAGTTCGCGCCAGCCGCCGAAGGCCAGTGGCGCGGCCAGGCCGATGCCGCTCAGGCGGGCGGATTTGTCCGCCCCCAGCTGCTCGCCGATGCGCTCCAGATGCTCGCCGATCTCGGCGAACACCGCCTCCACCGAGGGCGTACCGTAGACGATCGCCTTGCGGTAACGCGGCGCCCCCGTAAAGTCGATCAGCGCCACGTCCAGGTTGCGGCGGCCGATCTGCACGCCGATGGCGAATGCCCCTTCCGGATTGAGCGCGATCGGCTGCGAGGGCTGCCCCACCCGGCCGCGCAAGGAGTCGCGCTTGACCACGAAGCCCTCTTCCAGCAGGCGGTTGATGATGACCGACACGGTCTGCGTGCTCAGGCTGGTCACCCGCGCCAGGTCCGCCTTCGGCAGACTGCCATGCAGGCGGATGGCCTGCAGCACGACACGCTCGTTGAACTCGCGCATGCCGATCTGGTTCGAGCCCGGCATGTGCAGGGTCGTGGCGGAATCGCGGGGCGAAGTCGTCGATGGTGGCGCAGGTAGCATGCTGGAAGGGATGGGAATGGTTGGGTGACGGGAAAATACTCAGTCGAGTATAATTTTTCCCAATAAATAAATCAATGTGATTTATTATTCCGAGACCATCCACATGTCTCGTGCCGGCATCGTACTGCGCACCGGCGCCGCGTCATGCCGCAAGCAAGTGGTCCTTGTCTGGCGTACCCGCAGCGCCAGCGGCATCCCGATGGGGATGCGATGGGGATAGATTCCGCCTTCTGCTTCGGCGTCTTCCTCTGGCTGTGCTACGGGGTGGCGATCGAGGCCTGGCCGATCGCGATCAACAACGCGATCACGCTGGTGCTCGCCTCCAGCGTGCTGCTCATGAAATGGCGCTTCGAGCGCGAAGGCCGCAGGCGCCAGCCGTCGCGCTGAGAGACGGGCACGCCCCCCGCTGTCACGCGGCCTGTTCGGCCTTCACCAGCACCAGCAGCTTGCCGATCTCCGGCACGCACGATCCGCAATTGCCGCCCGCCCTGACGCAGGCCGTCACCTGGGCGGGCGTTTCCAGGCCGTGGGTGCGGATCGCGGCGCAGATGGTGTTGCGGCCCATGCCGAAGCAGGAACAGACGGTCGGCCCCGGGTCCGCGCCTGCCTGCGGCGCTCGCCCCGCCAACAGGGTCGCGCGGTCGCCGGGCGCCAGCGTCTCCTGCCTGAACAGACCGGCCAGCCACTGGCGCGGCGGCAGCGCCGCCCGGCGCGCGACGAAGACGCAGGCCTGCAGCCGTCCCGCCACCAGGTGGGCGGCGCGGTAAGTGCCGGTGCCGGCATCGTCGTATTCGATCCAGTCCGCCTGCGCGTCCACGCCCAGCAGCGCACGCGCCCAGCCGGCGCCTGCGCTGCCGCGGCCGCCGAGCTCGTAGCGCACGAAGCCGTCACCCCGCACGCGCGTCCAGTTGGCCACGCTGTCGAGGGCAAGCGGGGTGCGGGTCAGGATAAAGGCCTGCCACTCCACGACGAAGGGCTCGACGCGCACCGGCGTGTGCTTGAACTCGGGCTCGCCCGATACCGGATCGACGACCGGGTTGACCAGGGCGCCCACCCGCGCATCGGATGCGGTCTGCCCGTTCCAGTGGATCGGCACGAATACGCTGCCGCGCGCGATGCCGCCGCCATGCACGACGCGCGCCACCATCGCGCCCCAGCGGCTGGTCACGCGCGCCAGGTCCCCGTCGCGCACCCCGCACAGCAGGGCGTCGTGCGGGTGCAGGTCGATCGACGGTTCCGGCGCGTGGCTGGCCAGGCGCGGCGACTTGCCGGTGCGCGTCATGGTATGCCACTGGTCGCGCATGCGCCCGGTGTTCAGGACCAGCGGGTATTCCTCGTCGACCGCATGCGCCGGCAGGCGCGGCGCCGTGGGAATGAAGCGTGCGCGCCCGTTCGCATGGGCGAAGCGGCCGTCGGCGAACAGGCGCATGGTGCCCTGCATCGCATCTGCGCCACGTGGCACCGGCCACGCGACCGGCTCGAGCGCGTCGTAGGCCTGCCGGCCCATCCCGCTCATGCCTGATATATCGAAGACGCGGCGGTCCGCGCGCTCCTCACCGTTGCGCCAGCCCGACAGGCGTGCGTGCTCGTCGAAAATCGCGTGCGGCCCGTCGTAGTCGAAGCCCGCGAATCCCATCCTGCGCGCGACCTCGCACAGCGCCCACCAGTCGGCGCGCGCTTCGCCCGGCGCCGGCAAAAAGGCGCGCTGGCGCGAGATGCAGCGCTCGGAATTGGTGACCGTGCCGTCTTTCTCGCCCCAGCCCAGCGCCGGCAGCAGCACGTCGGCATAGTCCGTCATGTCGGTAGCGCCCACGATGTCGCTGACGACCACCAGCTCGCATTTTTCCAGCGCGCGGCGCACCTGGTCGGCGTCGGGCAGGCTCACCAGCGGATTGGTGGCCATGATCCACACCGCCTTCACGCGGCCCTCTTCCACCGCGCGGAACAGGTCGACCGCCTTCAGGCCGGGCCTGGCGGCGATGCGCGGGGCGTCCCAGAACGCGCGCACGGCCTCGCGCTGGACCGGATTGTCGAGGTCCATGTGGGCGGCGAGCATGTTCGCAAGCCCTCCCACTTCGCGCCCGCCCATTGCGTTCGGCTGGCCGGTCAGCGAGAACGGTCCCATGCCCGGGTGGCCGATGCGGCCGGTGAGCAGGTGGCAGTTGAGGATGGCGTTGACCTTGTCGGTGCCGCTGGACGACTGGTTCACGCCCTGCGAATAGGCGGTGACGACCTTTGTCGTCGCCGCGAAGGAGGCGTAGAAATCGCGCAGCGCGGCCGGATCGACGCGGCAGATGCGCGCCACCTGCGCCAGGTCGGCGCAGTCAAGCTCGGCCACCGCCAGCGCCGCTTCCAGCCCTTCGGTATGCGCCGCCACGAACGCCGCGTCGCCGTGGCCGTGGCGCGCCAGGTAACTGAGCAGGCCATTGAACAGCCAGACGTCGGTGCCGGGTTTCACGGGCAGGTGCAGGTCCGCCAGCTCGCAGGTGGCGGTGCGGCGCGGGTCGATCGCCACGATGCGCAGCGCCGGGCGCGCTTCCTTCGCGCGCAGGATGCGCTGGAACAGGGTCGGGTGGCACCAGGCCGTGTTCGAGCCGACCAGCACGATCATGTCGGCCAGCTCGAAGTCCTCGTAGCAGCCGGGAACGATGTCCTCGCCGAAGGCGCGCTTGTGGCCGGCCACGCTGGACGACATGCACAGGCGCGAGTTGGTGTCGATGTTGGCGCTGCCGACGTAGCCCTTCATGAATTTATTGGCGACGTAGTAGTCCTCGGTCAGCAGCTGGCCGGAGACGTAGAGGGCCACCGCATCCGGGCCGTGCTCGGCGATGATGGCCTCGAAGCCGCCCGCCACGCGCCCGAGCGCCTCGTCCCAGCTCGCCTGGCGCAGAGTGCCCCCTGCGCGCACCTGCGGGTGCAGCAGGCGCCCGTCGAGGTCGAGCGTCTCGCCGAGCGCCGCACCCTTCACGCACAGCCGTCCCCTGTTGGCGGCATGGGCGGCGTCGCCGGAGATGATCGGGATCGTGCCCGGCTTGACGCTGGCGCTCACGCCGCAGCCGACGCCGCAATATGGACAGGTGGTGCGCACGGTCTGCGTGGGAAGGGACATGTCCATCGTGATTCCTCTTTCTAGGTAGCGGCGCACAGCGCCTGCCCGAACAGCAGGCGGTCGCGGAAGCCTGATACGTCGGCGCCGCGCTGGATCAGGTCGAAATACCAGGGGCCGTCGCCGACGTCGCCCATCAGCACGGCGCCGGTGACGCGCCCGCCTTCGAGCACGAGGCGCTTGTAGACGCCGGCGCCGCGGTCGCGCAGCACCAGTTCTTCGCTGTCGGCGCCGCCGGCGATGTCGCCCGCGGAAAACAGGTCGATGCCGGTGACCTTCAGCCTGGTGGCAAGGGCCGCCTGTACATAGCGCCGGTGCCCCGCTCCCGCCAGGTGGGCCGCGCACACACGCGCCTGTTCCCACACCGGCGCCACCAGGCCGAAGGTGGCGCGCCGGTGCTGGACGCACTCGCCCACTGCATAGACGCGCGGGTCGTAGGTCTGCAGCGTGTCGTCGACCACGATGGCGCGCTCGCAATGCAGGCCGGCTTCGCGCGCCAGCGCGATGTTCGGGCGCACGCCGGCGGCCATCACGACCAGGTCGGCCGGCAGTTCGCTGCCGTCGGCGAAGCACACGGCTTCAACCTTGCCCTCGCCCGCGATCGCGCTGGTCTGGGCGCCGAGCAGGATGGACAAGCCTGCGCGTTCGAGCGATTCCTTCAGCAGGCGCCCCGCCTCGCCGTCGAGCTGCTGGTTCATCAGGCTCGATGCGACGTGCACCACCGTGACCGCCATCCCGCGGCGCATGAGCGCGTGCGCCGCCTCCAGTCCGAGCAGGCCGCCGCCGATGACCACGGCGCGCCCGCCGCGGCGTGCGGCGGCGAGCATGGTGTCGACGTCGTGCAGGTCGCGAAAGCCGACCACGCCCTCCAGGTCATTGCCGGGCACCGGCAGCATGAAGGGCGTGGAGCCGGTCGCCAGCAGCAGGCGGTCGTAGGGCGCCTCCAGGCCCGACTGCGCAATGGCCACGCGGCGCCGGCGGTCGATGCGCACGACCGGGTCGCCCGCGTGCAGGGTGATGCCGTGCTCGTCGTACCAGGCGCGCGTATGCAGCATGATGTCCTCGACGTTCTTGTCGCCCGCCAGCAGCGGCGACAGCAGCACCCGGTTGTAATTCCCGTGCGGCTCGGCGCCGAACACCGTGATGTCGTACACGTCAGGCGCGAGCTTCAGGACTTCCTCGACCGTGCGCATGCCGGCCATGCCGTTGCCGACCACGACCAGCTTCTGTTTCGACTGCGCCCTTGGTTCGGGTTTCATGCCGCCACCCACACGGTGCCGTCCTCGACCCGCACCGGGAAGCTGGCCACCGAATGCGCCGGCGCTTCCAGGCATTCGCCGGTCTGCAGGTCGAAATGGTGTTTATAGATGGGCGAGGCGACGACGATGCGCTCGCCCAGGCTGCCGACCAGGCCGCGCGAGAGCACGGCGGCGTTGGCGTTCGGGTCGTAGTTATCGATGGCGAACAGGCGCTCCTCGCCGACGCGGAACACGGCCACCTGGCGGCCCTTCAAGAGCGCGCACACGCCGGTGTCGGGCACGATCTCGTCGACAGGGCAGACGGCGCTCCAGTGTTGCAATTGTCGCAGTTGGGTATCATCTCGGTGCATGACGGCTCCTTCAGTTTGACAGCGCGATCGGGATCGTGCGGCGGCGTTCTTCGATGGTGGCCGGGCGCACCTGGCCGCGCTCGGGCATGAAGACGACGTTGTCGTCGACGGCCTCGCTGTTGACGAAATGGCGGAAGCGCTTGCGCACCGCCGGGTCTTCGACCGCGCTCTTCCACTCGCAGGCATAAGAGTCGACGACCGCCTGCATGTCGGCCTCGAGTTCGGCGCCGATGCCGAGCCTGTCGTCGACGACGATCTGCTTCAGGTAATCGAGCCCGCCTTCCAGGTGCTCGCGCCAGGTGCTGGTGCGCTGCAGGCGGTCGGCGGTGCGCACATAAAACATCAGGAAGCGGTCGACCAGCTTCACCACCGTCGCCTCGTCCAGGTTCGAAGCCAGCAGCTCGGCATGTCTCGGCTTCATGCCGCCGTTGCCGCAGACATACAGGTTCCAGCCCTTGTCGGTGGCGATCAGGCCCACGTCCTTGCCCTGCGCCTCGGCGCATTCGCGGGTGCAGCCGGACACGCCGAACTTCACCTTGTGCGGCGTGCGCAGGCCCTTGTAGCGGTGCTCCAGCGCGATCGCAAAGCCGGCGCTGTCGCCCACGCCATAGCGGCACCAGGTCGAGCCGACGCAGGATTTCACGGTGCGCAGCGACTTGCCGTAGGCATGGCCGGATTCGAATCCGGCCGCAATCAACTCTTCCCAGATCAGCGGCAGCTGGTCGACGCGCGCGCCGAACAGGTCGACCCGCTGGCCCCCGGTGATCTTGGTGTACAGGCCGTATTTTTTGGCGACCATGCCGACCGCGATCAGGCCGTCGGCCGTCACTTCACCGCCGGGCATGCGCGGCACCACCGAATAGGTCCCGTCCTTCTGGATGTT
This sequence comes from Massilia sp., assembly GCA_039649125.1. Lineage (GTDB taxonomy): Bacteria > Pseudomonadota > Gammaproteobacteria > Burkholderiales > Burkholderiaceae_D > Telluria. Next base: position 11,871 of record JBBWZO010000375.1, read on the forward strand.
GCCGAGGAAGTAGTCGTTCGAATCCTGCAGGCTCGCGTGCTCGGGTTTCAAGACGAAATCGTTCCAGGTCGAGGCCAGGATGTTGGCGGCGACCGGCTTGCAGATGTCGCAGCCGAGGCCCGTGCCGTGGCGCACCAGCAGCTCGCCGAAGCTGCGGATGCGCTCCACGCGCACCAGGTGGTGCAGCTCCTGGCGCGAATGCGCGAAGTGTTCGCACAGCGCGCGGCTGACCGCGACCCCCTGCTTTGCCAGCTCGGCATTGAGCACTTGCGTCACCAGCGGCACGCAGCCGCCGCAGGCGGTGCCGGCGCCGGTACATTTCTTCAGGGCGCCGATGCTGGTCGCACCATCCGCCACCGCGGCGCACAGCGTGCCCTTCGAGACATCATTGCAGGAACAGACCTGGGCCGCATCCGGCAAGGCCGCGATGCCGATGCTGCCGACACCCTTGCGCGGCTGGCCCTCGCTCTGCGGCAGGATCAGGAACTCGGGCGCCTCCGGCAATTCGATGCCGTTCAGGGCCATCTGCAGCAGCGTGCCGTACTGCGCGGCGTCGCCTACCAGCACCGCGCCCAGCAGGCGCTTGCCGCAAGTGGAGACGACGATCTTCTTGTAGGTCTGCTTTCTCTCGTCCAGAAACTGATAGCTGCGGCTGCCGGCGGTGGCGCCGTGGGCGTCCCCGATGCTGGCCACGTCCACGCCCATCAGTTTCAGTTTCGTGCTCATGTCGGCGCCCGCGAAGCCGCCTGGGGCGCCGAGAACGTGGCGTGCCGCGGTGCGCGCCATGTCGTAGCCCGGCGCGACCAGGCCGAACAGCTGGCCGTTCCAGGCCGCGCATTCGCCGACCGCATAGATGTCGGGGTCGGACGTCAGGCAGTTGTCGTCGATCGCCACGCCGCCGCGGGCGCCGAGCGCCAGGCCGCAGGCGCGCGCCAGCTCGTCGCGCGGGCGGATGCCGGCCGAGAACACGATCATGTCGGTCTCGAGCATGCTGCCGTCGGCGAACTGCATGCGGTGGGTCGCCTCTTCGCCGTCGACGATGGCCAGCGTGTTCTTGCCGGTGTGGACCGCCACGCCCAGTTCCTCGATGCGGGTGCGCAGCACGCGTGCGCCGGGCTCGTCGACCTGCACCGCCATCAGGCGCGGCGCGAATTCGACGACGTGGGCCCGCAGGCCGAGGTCGCGCAGGGCTTTCGCGCATTCCAGGCCGAGCAGGCCGCCGCCCACCACCACGCCGCTATGCGAGCGTGCGCCGCATGCGCGCATCGCTTCCAGGTCTTCGATGGTGCGGTAGACGAAGCAGTCGGCGCGCTCGCGCCCCGGCACCGGCGGCACGAAGGGGGAAGAACCGGTCGCCAGCACCAGCTTGTCGTAGGCCAGCACCTCGCCGTCCGCCAGGCACACGGTGCGGGCGGCGCGGTCGATGGCGACGGCCTGCGCATTCAGCCTGAGTGTCAGGTTGCCGCGCTCGAAGAAGCCCGGCGCCACCAGCGACAGGTCCTCGGCCGTCTTCCCTGCGAAAAATTCGGACAGGTGCACGCGGTCGTAGGCCGGGCGCGGCTCTTCGCCCAGCACCGTGATGTGCAGGTGCGGGGCCGCGGCCGCCAGCGTTTCGACGAATTTGTGGCCAACCATGCCGTGGCCGATGACGATGATGTTCATATCCGACTCCTTATGCACGGGTTACAACTGGACCTGTTGCGGCGACGGTCGCATTGCTGCTGAAACGTGCGCCGAGCGCGCACAGGCTGGCGACGACGACCAGGCCACCGAGGATCACCAGGGTCTGGCGCACGTCGCCCGTCCCCTTCATGAGAAAACCCGCGGCCACCGCGCCGACGTTGCCGCCGGCGCCGACGATGCCCGCCACGCCGCCGAGCGCCGTTGGCGCAACGAAGGGCACCAGCGCATAGGTGGCGCCGCAGGCCATGTGGGTGAACAGGCCGAAGCACAACATCGCAATGAGAGCGAAAGCAACAGCGTCGGCATTCGCGAACCAGAGCAGGCCGAGGCCTTCGCCGATCATCAGCAGGAACAGCACCGTCACCCGGCTGTTCAGGTCCCCACGTGCGGCAAAGCGGTCCGACAGCCAGCCGCCCAGGGCACGGGCGAACAGTGCCAGCAGGCCGAAGCTGGCCGCCGCCATGCCCGCCGCGCCCAGCGACAGGCCGTAGTGCTCGACGTAATACACGGCCGCGATGTTATGGATGAAGATCTCGATGCCGAAGCAGGCACCGTAGGTGACGAACAGCAGCCAGGCGCGATGGTTGCGGCACGCGGCCTTGAAGCTGGCCCAGCCGCCCTTGCCGCCGCCCTCGAAGGCGACGCCGGCCGCGCGCAGTTCGCTGAAGTTGCCAAGCGGGCAGTCCTGGGTATAGCGCCAGTAAACGACGGCCATGACCAGCATCGCGACACCCGGCACCATCAAGGCGATGCGCCAGCCCAGGGTTTCGCTGACGCCCGCCATCAGCAGGGCCGCGAGCAGCAGCGGCATCACCGCCTGCGCCGCTCCGCCGCCGCTGTTGCCCCAGCCGGCGGCGGCCGCGTTGGCGGTGCCGACGATCTTCGGCGCGAACATCACCGAGGTGTGGTACTGGGTGATGACGAAGCTCGCGCCCACCGCGCCGATCCCGAGCCGGAACAGCAGGAAGCTCTCGTAGCTCTGGGCGAACGCGACGCCGAGCACGGGAATCGCGCCCAGTGCCAGCAAGCCGGTGTAGGTTTTGCGCGGGCCGTAGCGGTCGCACATCGGGCCGACGAGCAGGCGCACCAGGATCGTGATCGCGACCGCGGCGATATTGATGTTGGCGATCTGCGCGACCGACAGGCCGAACTCGCCTTTGATGACCGGCATCAACGGCGCGCAGGCGAACCAGGCGAAGAAGCAGATGAAGAACGCCATCCAGGTCAGGTGGAACGCGCGCATCTGCGGCGTATGGAAGTC
>JBBWZO010000021.1:0-2578 GCA_039649125.1 Massilia sp.
CGAAGTCGGGCTGGTACACGCCGAGCATGTTCATCACGGCGCGCGAGGTGACGCCGATCTTCTTGCCGATGATGCGTTCGCCGGCTTCGACCCGGCGTTCGATCATGCGCTGCTGGATGCGGTAGGCATGTTCCACCGTCAGCTCGGGGTGGCGCGCGGTCAGCGGATCGATCACCGAGCGCGTAATCAGGGCCTGGTACAGTTCGTCGCCGAGCCGGGTAATGAGTGTCTTGTCCATGGTCACAGTTTGATGCACACGTTTTTAAGTTCGGTATAAAACTCGAGGGAATGGACGCCGCCTTCGCGCCCGATGCCCGACTGCTTGGAGCCGCCAAAGGGCGTGCGCAAATCGCGCAGGAACCAGGAGTTGACCCACACGATGCCCGCTTCCAGTACGCCGCCGAGGCGGTGCGCGCGCTGCAGGTTGGTGGTCCACACCGTGGCGGCCAGGCCGTAGGGGTTGTCGTTGGCGCGGCGGATGACTTCTTCTTCGCTGTCGAATGGGGAGATGTGGCAGCACGGGCCGAAGATCTCATCGCGCATCACCGCGGCGCTGTCGGGCAGGCCGGTCCAGATGGTCGGCTCGACCCACGAGCCGGCTTCCAGTGCGGCCGGCATGTGCGGCACCCCGCCGCCGGTGACGACGGTGGCGCCCTCTTCCACCGCCTTGCGGTAGTACGACAGCACCTTGTCGCGGTGCTCCTGCGAGATCAGGGGACCCATCTTGCTGGCCGGATCGGCGGGCAGGCCGGGCTTCATGCTCTCGGCGCCGCGCTTCAGGCGGCTGACGAATTCGTCGAAGATCGGGCGCTCGACGTACACGCGCTCGGTGCCCAGGCATACCTGGCCGCAGTTGGCAAAGGTGGAGCGCAGCGTGCCTTCGATGGCAGCGTCCATGTCGCAATCGGCAAAGACGATGGCTGCGTTCTTGCCGCCCATTTCAAGCGACACAGGCCGTGCGCCGTCCGCTGCGGCCTTCATGATGGCCGCGCCGGTGCGCGTCTCGCCGGTGAAGGTGATGGCGGAAACGCCGGGGTGGGTGGTCAGGAACTCGCCGGCGGCGCCCGGGCCGAAGCCGTTGACCACGTTGAACACGCCCTTCGGCATGCCCACCTTGTTCATCACTTCGCCCAGCAGGGCGGCGGTCTGCGGCGTTTCCTCGGAGGGTTTGACGACGACCGTGTTGCCGCATGCGAGCGCCGGGCCGAGTTTCCAGGTCATCAGCAGGAACGGCAGGTTCCACGGGCAGATGACCGCCACCACGCCGACCGGGCGGCGCAGCGAATAGTTCAGCGCGCCGCGGCCGTCGGGGGTGGCCATTTCGAAGAATTCGGACGGCACGTTCTTGATCACGTCGGCGAAGATCTTGAAGTTGGCGGCGCCGCGCGGCACGTCGACGTGGCGGATGAAGTGGGACGGCTGGCCGATGTCGCTCATTTCGGCTTCGGCGAAATCGTCGAAGCGGCGCGTGATTTCGTCGGCCACCGCGTACAGCATGTCGACGCGCTCGGCGACCGCCAGTTTGCCCCATGGGCCGTCGAGCGCGCTGCGGGCGGCGCGTACCGCGGCGTCGACCTCGGGCTTGCCGGCGGCCGCAACACGGGCGATCAACTTGCCGTCGTACGGGGTCGTCTTGTCGAACCAGTCGGTGGTTGCGACAAATTCACCGTTGATGAAGTTAAGTATTTCTTTCATTGGTAAGGTCCTTGGATTCGCGGTTACGACTCGAGCGACGCGGCGGCCAGGCCGGCGCGCGCACATGCTTCATCTTGTTCCTCGGAGGCGCCTGAGACGCCGATCGCGCCGATCACGGTAGCGCCGGCCCGGATCGGCAGCCCGCCGCCAAACATCACGAACCGTGGGCGCAGGGGCAGGCCCTGGCGCAGCGCGGCCGACTCCTGCTCCAGCACCTTGCCCCACTGGCTGGTCGGCAAACCGAAGCTCAGCGCGGTGTAGGCCTTGTCCTCGCTGATACCGATCGAGTGCAGCGGCGCACCGCCCATGCGCAGGAAAGCGAGTGGATTGCCGCCAGCATCGACCAGGGCAACATTGATCCTGACGCCCAGTTCGACGGCATGACGGACCGCGCCCACGGCGGCGCGCTGCGCCGCTTCCCACCCAAATTCCTGCTGGTCTGACCCTGGTTTCATGTGCTGCCTCCTTGACTACGATCCTAGGGAGCACGCGTCATTCTGTAAAATACTAAATAGGTCTTGATTGATACCGGATAGGTATGGCTTCACATTGCGTGATCGATGCGCTTGCGGTATAACTTTGCAGTCTCCTCCCTCGGTCAATCCCATGGACCTGCGTCAGATCCGTTACTTCCTGGTGCTCGCCAACGAGCTCAATTTCACGCGCGCCGCCGGCCGGCTGCACATCTCGCAGCCGCCGCTGACGCGCCAGATCCAGCAGCTCGAGGCGAGCATGGGCGTGGTGCTGTTCGAGCGAACCACGCGCGGGGTGGCCCTGACCCAGGCCGGCGCGGTGTTCCTGGAGGAGGCGCGCAAGATCGTCGCCCTGACCGACCAGGCCACCAACAAGACGCGGCTGGCGCACCAGGGGCAGCTGGGACGGC